>CALUZF010000020.1 GCA_944325165.1 Candidatus Gastranaerophilales bacterium | reverse complement strand
TTAGCTTGAGCTTCTTGTTGAGCTTTTTGTTTAGCTTGAGCTTCTTGTTGAGCTTTTTGTTTAGCTTGAGCTTCTTGCTTTAGTATTTTTTCTTCTTGTAGTCTTTTAAGTTCTTGTTCTTTTGCTAATTTTAATTCTTGAGCTTTTCTTAGTTCCTCTTGTTTTAATAATGCTTGTTGTCTTTCTTTTTCTTGTATATTTGAAGCATATTCTCTAAAATTTTGAGCTCCTGCTAAATCTTCCATTTCTTCTAGAAAATCGGCAAATTTATATATATCTTTCAAATTTGGCTCGTAGTTTTGCTTTTTATAATATACTCTTTTTATTATTGATTTTGGATCAAGGCTATTTTTGTATATTTCATATATTCCATATTTTGCTTGTTTTGATGTTGGGTATATGTTTAGAATTTCTGTATATTCTTTGTTTGCATTTGTAATGTCGCCCGCTTTAGCAAGAATTTTTGCTTTAATTGTTTTAATTTGCGTGTCATCAGGATTTTGCTCAAGTATAGAATTTAACAAAGCAAGCGCATGGTCATTTTCGTTATTTTCATACAAAAATCCTGATAGATAATATTTTAAAAATATGTCCTTTGGGTTGATTTGTATTGCTTTGGACATTGCTTCAAATGCTTGTTCTTTTTGTCCTAGTTTTAGATATATTGCACTTAGTATTTCATATAAATTATTTGCTTCATATCTGTTTTGCGGCATGATTTTATTGCATATAATTTCTTCAATTTCTTCAAGCAATTTGCAATCTTGAGTAAGCGTAACTATTTGAGATAAATGCTCTATTGCAAGTATATTTTTCTTTTCTTTCAGATATAATTTTGCAAGTTTATACATTGCATCTGTGTTATTTTTGTCATATTGAAGTGCAAGTTTATAATAGTGCGCTGTTTTTTTTGCGGGATATGAGGACTTTTGGCTGATATCCCCCAGAAATTCATTGCATTTGCTAATTTGATAAGCATTATTAATTAATTCATTAAGTTCATAGATAGCGCTATTGTATTTTTGCTCTTGTATCAGCCTTTGCGCGTCTTGAAATCTTGCTTCATCTGAATAATTTAATTTATATTTTGCAATTAATTTATCTAATTTTTGCTTGGTTTTAATGTAATAAGGTGAATTTTTATCGCTAATGCAAGATAGCTCTGCTCTTATTGTATCTATTTCATTGAGCTTTTCATCGCAAAATGCAACGGAGTTAAATATCGTTAATGCTAAAAATAATGAAATACAGCCAAGTCTTGTAAGTTTTTTAAATTGCAAAATTCTACCTCTTATAATCCTTCTTTATTTTAATATAAATACCTTATAAAATAAATAAACATTTAGCTATTGTTATAAATTTTAATAGTTGCAATTTATCTCTTTAAGTTTAATAATATTATTTATGAAAAAGAGAATTTTATTTTTAACATGTTTAGCACTTGCCTCATTATTTGCATGTAACAATGTACAAGCAAAAATGAGCGAGCAGTCAAATAATTTATACAATAGTGCGATAGTTCAAGAGCAAGAGGGAAATTATCAAAGAGCGCTTGATTATATTTTAAAAGCTATTCAATATTCGCCTGATGATGCTGTTTTGAATATTAAACTTGCAGGCTTATATACTCAGCTTGGAAAGTATAAAGAAGCGGTTGATACATATAAAAAAGCTATTGCATTAAGGAATGATGATGGGTTTTTATATATAAGTCTTGCAAATTTGTATATGCAGCAATATGATTATAAAAATGCGCTTTTAGCGTACGAAAAAGCGCAAACTTTGATTGGTGATTATAAATATAACTATATAAATATCGCAAATGCAAAGAGTCTTTTAAAAGATTATGATGGTGCTATTGCTTCATATAATGAATTTTTAAAAGAGTATCCAAATAATCTAGAAGGGCTTAATTCGCTTGCAAGTATTTATATGGATAAAAAAGATTATGATAATGCCATCGAAAATTTTGCAAGTGCTCTTAGAAATCATCCAAAGGAATTTAGAGAATATTCTAACTATGGGCTTGCTTTATTAAGAAAAGGTGATTATCCAAAGGCTGAGATTGCTTTTAAAAGTGCAATTGGTATAAATCCTAATGATTCAATGAGTTATGCTAATTTAGGAGTTGTTCAAACTTATAATGGTGAAACAGATAATGCTATAAAGTCTTTTGAGCATGCTTTATCTTTAGATGATGAATTACATTCAATTAGGCTTAATTTGGCAAAATTATATGATTCCAAAGGTCAAATTACAAACGCTGTTGAACAATATGAAAAATATATAGAAAATTATCCTGATTCTGTTGAAGCTTATGTTGCAATTGCAAAATTATGTGAAAAAACTGATAATATTCCATACGGTATTCAAATTTTACAAAAAGGCGTAAGTTCAAATTCCGATAATAATACTATTAAGCTTACACTTGCAAGATTGTATCAAAATAACGGTGAATTTCTTGAGTCTTTAAGATATTATAATGAAGTACTTGCAAGTGATAAAACAAATCCTGTTGCATTGTATAATGTAGCGGTTATCAAAACTCAGCAAGGCAGATATTCTGAAGCCCAAAATATTTATGATACGCTATTGAGTTTTGATGATAATCTTTTATCTCAAAATCAAATTCAAATGGCTGATATTAAAAAAGATAAGTATGAAAACCAGCTTAAAATGGCGCAAGATTTTATAGAAAAATCAGAACCTAAAAAAGCTAGAAACATATTATTGGAATTAGCCCAACAAAAAAGCGATGATTCTCGTGTTTTGACAGGTTTGGCAGATAGTTCTTTTATGCTTGGAATGTACACTTTTGCAAAGGATTATTATGAAAAAGCTCTTAGCATTGATAGCTCTAATACTTCAATCCTTGCAAGTTATGCTGAAGTTTTATATGAATTAAAAGAATATGATTTGTCATCTTCAGTTTTAGATAGAATACTTGAATTAAACCCAAAAGATGATAAAGCTTATTATAATCAAGCTTTGATTGCTTTTGATAAGAAGGATTATTCTCTTGCAAATGATAAATTAAAGAAAGCTATTGAGCTTAAGCCTGAACATTCTGATTATTATTATCTTTTAGGCTTAGTTTTAGAGGAAAACCAAAATCCAAAAGATGCTATATATGCTTATGAAAAATTCTTGGAATTATCCAATAATGATGATTTAAAAGAAAAAATTAAAGCTCGTACAAAAACTTTGTATGATGGTATTGTTAAACAATGAGAAGATTATTAGTCTTTTTGCTTTTATTTTGTTTTGTAAATCCTGTTTTTGCTTTTTTTTGGAGCAAAAAGGAAAAGCCGACTTTGTTTTTATCGACAAATGACCCAAGACTAACAATTCAACATAATCAAAAATTAGCAAATCAAGATGTATTTAAAATTGGAGATAGGATTTATTTTTTAGTTTATACTCCTGACGGTTTTAAATCGGATTATATCAAATATCAAGTATTTAAGCAGGATGATAATGCTCATTTGGGCGGGTATACAAGGATTAGAAATATTACTCGAAGAGTTTATGATAAAAATTATTATGTAGATTATTTTATTTTAACTGAAGCAGGTAAATACGGGCTTCAAATTTTTGATATAGAAAATCTGCATCATTGGATTGCATTTGGACATTTTTTGGTGGTAAATGAATAAAATTTGTAGAGCTGTAATAAATTTTTTTCAAGATTTTTTTCTTGATTTATATAATAAATTATTTTCCTCTAAATATGTTTTAAAAGGAAAATGTAAAAAATGCGGTGCTTGTTGTAGAAATATTTTATTTTCAACAGCCGAAGGTTATATAAAAGATGAAAATGTTTTTAAGGAAATGCAAAAAAAACATAGATATTACAGGAATTTTAAAATTTCCGGCATAGTTCAAAATAAGCAGGATTTTCAAAATGGCGCTTTGACATTTGAATGTAAATTTATTTCAAAGGATAATAAGTGTCGAATTTATTGCTTTCGTCCATTGTTTTGCAGGGATTATCCTAATATTAATCATGATTTAATATATAATGGCGTGGAAATGCTCGATAATTGCGGATTTTATTTCGATGTTAATAAAAAATTTAGTGAGTATTTAAAAAAATAAGGGATTATATCCCTTATTCATATCTTATACCTGCTTTTTTAAATCTTTCAAACACTTCTTTTATTCTATCGTTTGGCTGAACCAATGAAACTCTGAAATGGTCATCGCTCATAGCACCAAATGCGCTTCCGGGAGTTACCATTACCCCTGTTTTATCTAAAAGATATTTTGTAAATTCCATTGATGTTTTAAATTTTGGAGGAATTTTAATCCAAAAATACATTGTAGCATCGCTTCTTGGTGCATAGAAACCTAAATCAGTGAAGCCTTTTGCCATAACTTCTCTTCTTTCGTGGTATATATCCATAATACCTTTAACATAGCTAATAGGCATTGTAAGTGCTTCTATACAAGCATCTTGAACTATTGTTGAAGTACCATAATCAACATTTGATTTCATTGCATATAAATTGCTTATAAATTCCTCTTTGCCTATTGCAAAGCCACATCTCCAGCCTGCCATATTGAATGTTTTTGTAAATGAATGAAATTCCATAGCCGTATCTTTTGCACCGTCTATATTAAATATTGAGTATGGTCTATAATCTCCAAAGCATACTTCGCCATAAGCAAGATCTGAAATTAGCAATATTCCATATTCTTTACAAAATTGGACAATGTCTTGAAGAAAGCTTTTAGGTGCAATTGCACCTGTAGGATTGTTTGGATAATTTATAAAAAACATTTTTGCTTTTTTGGCAATTTCTGTTGGAATATCTGATAAATCAATTAAAAATTTATTTTCTTCTTTTAAGTGCACAAAATAAGGTTTTCCGCCTGCTATTAGCGTACCTCTGCACAATACAGGATAATATGGATCAGGTATTATATTGATATCGTTAGGATTTGTGTATGCAAGAGCGACATTTGCAAGTCCTTCTTTTTCCCCTATTAAAGTCTGTACTTCTGTTTTAGGGTCAATATCTACATTATATCTTTTTTTCATCCAATCAGCTATCGCTTGTCTTAACTCGGGTTTTCCTCTAAAATTTGGATAACCGTGATTAATTGGGTTTTGTATAGATTTAACTGCAACGTCTACAACGGGTTTTGGAGTGGCGCCATCGGGGTTTCCTATGGATATATCTATTACATCAGCGCCATTTTTTATAGCTTCTTCTTTTAATTCTGCTAATTGTGCAAATACATATTTTGGGATGTTTAAAATTCTGTCTGACGGTTGAATTTTTTTTGTTTGCATTTTTGTGTTTTCCATTTTGTAAACCCTTATAAAAAATTACCTAATAAAAAAAGAGCCTCATAAAAGAGGCTCTTTGAGTGTTCTTTTAAGCTTTGCCTTATGCCTCAACTTCAGCAGAAGCTTCCGCTTGCGCGGCTGCTGCTTGAGCTGTTTTTTCTTCTTCTAATTTAGCTTGTGCTTTTTTAGAAAGTTTAGTTTTTTCAGATTTTTTATAGTTTAATGTGCCATCTTCATTAGCGTTTTTGTATAAATACATAACTGTTTCGCTTTCTTGAGCACCTTGAGCTAATCTTGCTTTA
Organism: Candidatus Gastranaerophilales bacterium; assembly: GCA_944325165.1. Taxonomy (GTDB): domain Bacteria; phylum Cyanobacteriota; class Vampirovibrionia; order Gastranaerophilales; family Gastranaerophilaceae; genus RUG14156. The sequence goes on along the minus strand of CALUZF010000020.1, from coordinate 11,922 downwards.
ACTCTTTCTGTATTTAATTTCATTTCTTTTGATTTTGGATTGTAGTATCCTAATTCTTCAATAGGAGCACCTTCTCTTTTGCAACGGCTGTCTATTGCGATTATACGATAGCTAGGATTTTTCTTATAACCTAATCTTTTTAATCTGATTTTAACCACTTTATTAAATTCCTTTTTATTTGTGTACTGTCTTAATTCTATCAAACTATAAACATATTTATTTTGCAAGTGATATCCAAAATTTTCTTTTGAAAATTTTTAAAAATGTTAATAATATGATATAGTTTGTTTATGATAAACGAAGTTATAAATAGTCTTTTAGAACAAAAAGAAATCGATGAAGTTAATGTTAGAGAAGTATTTGAGGAGATTTTTTCCGGGTTAGCAAACGAAATTCAAACAGCTTCTTTTTTAACTGCTCTTAATAAGTTAAATTTTTCTGAAAATATTTTATTTAATGCAATAAATGTTTCAAAAACTTTTATAAAAAATAAAATTAATTTGTCTGATGCAAAAAATTCTATCGAAAATTTAGCGCTAAATCAGTCAAAAAAATATATCGATATCTCGTTAATCCAAGATTTAATTTGCTCATCAGCTGATTTGTGTGCATGTCGATATTCATTTAATTCTTCCTTATGTTTTAATATTAGCTTTGATATTTTATCTGAATTAAATATTAATTTAAAAAAGGATGTGGATTATAACTCTGATGAGTTTGAAAAATTGAATTTTAGCTATATTTATTTACCTAACAATACGCCTTATTGCAAGTATGTTGAGCCTGTTCGCTTAAAGCTTCCTTTTGATAATGTTTTTAGTGTCGTATCAAAAATGCTTAATCCTTTTTTATCTAAAAATCTTTATTTAGGCGTTTGTGATAAAAATTTGGTAAATATTTTTGCTCAAGTTGCGCTTAAATTGAATAAGGAAAATTCTATTATTGTTTCTGGAGATAATTCTTTTCCTTATGTATCACCTTGCAATGATACTTATATAGCTGAAGCATGGAAAAATAAGATTTTTACTTATGTTGTTAATCCAAAATTGTTGGGCTTTGAATGTTTTGATTTGTCAGAAATTGAATGTGAAAATGTAAATCAAAATGCTCAAGATATCCTAGAGATTATTCAAAATAAGCAAAAAGGTGCAAAATATGTTGTTGCAATTTTAAATTCTGCATTATCCTTATATATATCTAAAAAAGCGGATTCTATTGTCGATGGTGTTAATCTAGCTAAGAGCTTGATTGAAAAAGGTTTGGTTATGGAAAAATTTAATCAAATTAAAAATTTTTACTCATAAAATACTCTTTTAAAATGAGTTGAAATGATAAAAAATTAAACTTATAATCATAATACTATGAATAGGCTGGTTGTATTTGTTTTAATATTATTTCTGTCTTTTTCTTGTGTTTCTGCACAAAGTGAGGAAGATAACAGTAATTATTTGTATTCTGAAGAATATTTTGATTATTTGATTGAGTGCGCAAATGAAGATGCTTTATCTAAACAAAATGAACAACAAAAAGAAGAAGTTGCAGAAGATTCTGAGATGGTTTATAAACCCGATGATGAGATATGCCCAGATTGCAAGCCTTTTAGATTGAGAATAGAAGAAAATTCTTCAGTTGGAGCGTATAGCGAGACATTTAAAAAAGAAGATACTAAAACAATAATACCTGTTGGCGATAAATTTAGTTTTGTACAAGACACTCTTAAATATAAAAATCGTTATAATAGTGATGATTATAGGGTATTGGCAGGTGTAGAAATTAATCCTTTTAAATTTTTAAATTTTGCTTCCGGTCTTGAAACAAATTATAGAGGAATTGACCAAAACCCCACTTCAAGAAAATTATATTTTACTCCTACGATAAATTTAAATGATAAGTTGTCTTTGAGCTTTTATAATAAGTTGGATGTGCTTACATATTCATCTGATCATGATATTAGCTTGAATATTTCACCGCTTAAATCAAAATCGATGGATTTTAAAGTATATGCGGGCTATACCATAAATCAAGACGGTACGCATTCTGAAAGCATCAATTTTTATACTAATTTTTATCTATTTTGATTTTTATTTAATAAATTTTTGTTATATTCGCTCATCATTTCAAGACTTGCTAGAAGCACTCTGTTTGTGTCATTATAGCCAGATGAGCCGTTACTTTGCGCTTGTATAGAGGCTAATTCTTGACTTAGAGATTTTAATTCTTTTAGAGCTTCTATATTATTGGAATTTGCATTTATTTTTTGAGATAATTTTGATTCAATTAAATACAAAAGTTGTTGAAAATTAACACCTTCTTGTACTTCTACGCCTACTTTTTGAGCTAATTTTTTAGCTTTTTCAAATAAATCATTTTTGCTTGCATTATTATTTGATAAAAATTCGTTGTTAGCATTTTCTTTTTGAGATGCTTCGTATGTTTTGATAAGTTTTTTTGCTCCCTCTTCGGTTATATTGTCTTTATAAGTAATGCCAAGTTCATCAAGCTTTGATTTTGTGGCTTGTGTTAATTTTTGATTATATGCGCCCCAAGAGGCTCCTAGTGAATAATTTACTTTACTAATTCCCATAATATACCTACATTTTCCTTAATAAAACTTTTCCTTAAGTCAACCTTTTGATATTTTGAACGGCATTTTTTTATAAAAATGTAGGATTTTATAGAAATTTGTAATATAAGTTTACATATTTTATTTAAAAATTAAAAAAACATAATCGCTGTCATAAGAGCTTAATGCTTTGTAGATATTATCATTTGGCGGTAGTTTATAATACTCGTTATCTATTTTTTTATATTCAATGATGTTATCGAGTTTAAAATTTATATTCAAGATTGTAATCAAATTATAAAGAGTTTTTGATTTTAGTGCATCGTATAGGTTTTTTGATTGGTTTTGGCTTAAATCAGCATTTCTGAAATTTATTTTTTTCATTTTCCAGCTGTAATTGTCTTGAATAGCGTATTTTACAATTGAATTTTGCGAAATAGGCCTTGAATTTAATTTGTCTATAACAAGTACATATCTTTTTGAAAGCTTGTCTTTTTCATATATTTTTTGAGTAAAATATGTCATTAAAAAGTTATTTGTTCTGTTTTCTAGCAGATAATTTTTCGTTAATCTGTGTATATTTTTTTTATTTATTGATTTTGTTTTTTTGCTTGAAATGTTCCTTATAATACCCTTTTTTTGAGATTTTTGAAGGTCTGTGTTGTCAAAATCAAAAAAGTTTAATTTTTTAAAGTAATTAGAGGCTAATTTTCCTCCGTTGGGCATTATTATTGTGTCTTCTTGGTTTATTTCATAGTCGTTTACAAATATTTTTACAGGGTTTAATAGTGCATAATTTTTCTTGATTGTAATATCAAATGAATTAAGCTCCGGATTAATCAGCTGAATTGCAATAACGCATATAATAAGAGTAATTTTTGCAAAAATATCCTTGATAGAGAAAATTCCATATCCTAAAATAATTATTATGGTTATAAAAAATTGAATTGTATAAATTGGCTCTGTATCTATTTTTTCAATTAGCATTAAAAACAAGATGAATGCCAGATTTAATAATGAAGTAAGTAAAATAAGCCTTAATCTATAATTTTTTTTGTATGTTTTAAAGCTTAACCAAAAACCTATTATTATAGGCAAAATAGTGCTATAAAAAAGAGTAATCAATATTTTTAGCGAGTTTATATTTTTTATATTGGGGTTTAAAAAGAAACTCCATAATAACCCTAAAGTGCTTTTTGTTTGTGCCTCGGGTGCTAAAAAGCTTAAATATGGGCTTATGTATTCTCCAAGCATTAAGTAAAATGAGTTTAAATTTAGCCCTATGCCTTCATAAGTATTTGGTATTAAAAGTTTTGAGTTAATTGTATATTGTATAATTAAAATCGGAAAAACTATTAAAAATGCAATGCATGGCAAATTTATTAATTTGATTGCATGTTTTGCATATATTTTTCTTTTTTTGCCGAATAAAAATAAAATTAATAATTCGCTAAACACATATAAAAAGCCAAAAGTGTCACATAATATCAAAAGACAATTGGCAAGATTTAATTTTTTGAAGCTTTTTTTGCAAGGTTTTTTTAAATAGTCAATTAAGCAATATAATAAATAAGATTGAACTAAAAAAATTAAGCAATATGGCGCTATTAATGAAGTGTAGTATAAAAAGAAATGGTTAATTCCCAATAAAATTCCTAAAAATATACCAAGTTTTTCATTTAATAATCTTTTGCCTATAAGAATAAAAACATATATATTTGCAAGTGAAATTACTGTGTTTAGTGTTTTTATAAGTAATTCATTTTTAATAAGTCCGATAATTAAATAATATAGAGGCAAAAAAGTGTCATTTACGATGGTTTCTTTTATTATCCCTAAAGGCCAGAAACAATGAGCTATTGATAAGCTTTTAAAGCCTATCAATTCAATTTCTTGAAAGGATGATAGATAATTTATCCTTATTGAAAGAAATATTATAAATAAGATGGCATATAATACATACTTTGAACTGTTTTTAATTTTCATATTCAAAGTATATATTTCTATTTAATAAAAAGCAAAAATGTTAAGTATTTTACGCTCTTTTTATTATTTGTAAGCTTTCATCTTTATTATCCTGCCATACGGAATCACCAAGAGGGTATCTTGAATATACTGTTTGTATTCGTTTGCTAGGAGTTTGAGCGATTAAAATATAATAACCGTCAAGCCAAGGATTTTCGTACACGATAGAATCGTCTCCTTGCCCTATTTCGATACCCTCTGTCATTCCTTTTTGGATTTGCTCCATGTTTTTAAACATGTCTATTGCATCTTGAGGAGTAAGAATTTCTTTAATTTCATCTGGCAGGGTTTTATATTTTTTTAGATAATATGCGTTTGATGAAGTGAATGATATTGTGTCTTTTTCAAAAGGAGGAAACGGCAAATCTTTTTTATAATTTGCTTTTTCATTTTTACGTACGACAAAATGCCCCAAATAATTAACAGGTGGAATTTTCATACTCTTCTCTTTTCGTTTTTATAACACAATCTACATTATCATTTTAACAAATTTTTGTGTGTTTTTCTATAATTTATTTAAAGTATTACAAAACTAAATATGGTATTTTTAACACTTTATTTTCTTGTGCAGACTTGATTTTAGTGTTTTAATATAGCTATGAGAATTCTTCATCTTGCTGATTTGCATTTAGGGAAAAAAGTTAATGACTTTTGTATGTTAAATGAGCAGAAATATGTGTTAAATCAAGCTATTGAATTGGTTAAAAAAGAAAATATTAAAGCTGTTTTAATTGCAGGTGATGTTTTTGATAGACCTATCCCTAATATTCCATCTTTAGAATTGTTTGATTTCTTTTTAAAAGAATTAAATTCGCTGTCTATAAAAGTTTTAATTGTATCTGGAAATCATGACAATATGGATAGATTAGCTTATTTATCGGATTTTTTAGATAAATCAGATGTTTATATATCCAAGAGTTTTGATGGCAAAATAAAAAATATTTTATTGGATGGCAATATTAATGTTTATCTTATGCCTTATTTATACCCTGCAATGATTAGAAAATATTATGATAATTTTGAAATAAAAAATTATAATGATGCAATTAGTTTGGTTGTTGATGATATAAAAACAGATGAAAATAAAGTTAATATTCTTGTTGCTCATCAATTTGTTGTAGGTAATGATTTACCTTTATTGTCTCAAAGCGAAAATAAGTCAGTGGGTGGTGTTGATGAGGTTTATTATAAAATTTTTGATAAGTTTGATTATGTTGCTTTAGGGCATTTACATTGTCCTCAGAAATGTTCTAGTGATTTTATTCGATATGCGGGCTCTATTTTAAAATATTCTTTTTCTGAAATTAATCAAAATAAAAGTTTTGTTGTTCTAGATATTAAGGGAAAAAACGATATTAGACTTGATTTTTATCCAATTAAAACTATACATCAATTAAAAGAATACCGTGGTAAGATTGATGAATTTTTGAGCGAGGATTTTTATAAAAATATTGATACTGATGATTATATTCATTTTATTTTAGAGGATGAATATGTTCTTGACGCTAAGAAAAAATTGTCTTTAATATATCCAAATATTATGCTTTTGGAATTTGATAATAGTTTTACACGCTCGTCTGCTATTCAAAATTCTTTTGTTGTAAATCAAGATAAGTCATTATATGAACATTTTTTGGATTTTTATAAATTTAAAACGGGGGATGATTTAACTAAAGAAAAGCAAAAGATTGTTGCAGATATTATAAATGGAGGCTTAAATGAGACCTCTTAGATTAGTGGCGCAAGCTTTTGGACCTTTTTTATCAAGAATTGAAATTCCTTTTGAAAATCTTGGAAGTTCAAATATTTATTTAATTTCCGGTGTTACAGGTGCAGGAAAGACTACAATATTTGATGCTATTTGTTTTGCATTGTTTAATACTTCATGCGGGTCTAACCGTGGCAATACTTCTTTAAGAAGTCATTTTGCTTCTGATGATATTGAGAGCTTTGTTGAATTTGAGTTTTTATTTAATGGAGAGCGATATAAAATTATAAGATACCCTTCTTTTGAAAGAAAAAAAATTCGAAAAGAGGGTTATATAATAGAACCCATAAGAGCTGTTTTGTTTTTGCCTGATGGAAAAATAATAGAAAAAGTCAAAGATGTAGATGAATATATAGAAAATTTATTAGGATTAAATGTATCTCAATTTTCTCAAATAGCGCTTTTAGCCCAGGGTGAATTTTTAAAATTGTTAAATTCAGATACTCAAAATAGAGCTGAGGTATTTAGAAATATTTTTAAAACTTGGAATTATTCTATTTTTCAAGAAAAACTAAAGCAAAAATCGATTTTTTATAAAAATGAGTATGAAAATATTAAAAAATCAATTTTGCAATATATTTTTGATATTGTTCCAATTGCTTCTGATGTAAAAGATTTGAAAGAAAAATATTGCTCTAATATGTATTTTGATGATTTGAATTTGCTTATAAAATTGCTAGATAATCAAAATATAGATGATGAAAAGAAAATTATAAAAATTCAAGAGCAAATCAATGATTTTGAGCGCAAAAATAAAAATCTTCATGAAGAATTTTTAAAAATTCAAAATAAAATAAATTTGCTTAATCAAAAAGAAATTTTTTCAAATGAAATTAAATCACTAAAACCGGAATTTTTGGTTATTGAAAAAGAATATTTAAATATTGAAACTAAAAAAAATGAGCTTGAAAAAGTAACTCTAAAGCTTCAAAAAGCACAAGATGATTATCAAAAAGTTGTTCAAATTAATAAAATAAAAGAATCAAATAAAAACCTTGAAAAAGACCTAAAAGAAAAATATGAAGACTTGGAAAAAGTTTATTTTGAGCTTTTGTTTGTGATTATAAATTATATTAAAAATTCACTTCAAAAAATAAAAACTGCAAAAGCTGATTTATTTAAAAATCAAAATGAATTGAGTGAGTTTAAAGAGCTTTCTTCTCTTAAAAATAATCTTTATCAAGATGTTTTTATGGAATATTTAAATATTCAAGCAGGTATTATCGCAAGTAAGCTTGAAGATGGAAAGCCTTGTCCTGTATGTGGTTCAAAGAAACACCCTAAGCCTGCGGAGTTGTCAAATAAGGATTTAACCAAAGAATACGTTGATAGTTTAAAAGATGAGGTCGATAAAATTAATAAAAAGGCTTTTGAGGCTTCAAAAAAGTGTTCTTTGATTAATGAAAATATTTTGGTTTATGAGAATGAATTTAATAAAATTATAAAAAGATATAATGCTATTTATGATGATGATATTAAAGATGGCCTTTTTATTGAATATGAGGATTTTATAAGTCAGCTTGAAAACAAGATAGATGATATATATGCTGATTTGTCTAATATTTTTTCAAATGTTAAAAATAACGACACTAAAATTTTAACTTTAGGAGTGGATATTAAGGCTTTTGATGAATCTAAGATAATTAAAAAATATAATGATTTGCTTGAAAAATCTCAAAATATTAAAGAGAAGATAAATAAAATTGAAAAAAAATATTTTGAATTAAATAATAAAATCAATGGTTTAAATTCGAATATTTCTTTGGTTGAAAAACAGCTTGAAGAACTTTCTTGTGTTGATATTCAAAGATATGATGAGATTTCAAAGATAAATAAAATACACGCTCAAGAGCTTTTAAAATTAAATGATGATTTTCAAGAGATAAATGTTAGAAAAACCATAAATCAAAAGCTTTTAAAGTCTATCAAGGACAGTAATGAAAAATATGAAAATATTTCTAAATTATATGCTGATTATAAAATATTGTCTGACTGTGCAAATGGTAATATCGCAAATTCTCAAAAAATAACTTTTGAACAATATATACAAGCCTATTACTTAGATATGGTGCTATTTGAAGCAAATAAAAGACTTATGTCCATGACAAAAAATCAATTTCAACTTATTAGAAAAAAAGATGTTTCTTCTCTTCAAACCAAGATGGCTCTTGATATTGAAGTTATTGATTTTCATACTTTTAAAAAAAGAAGCACTAAAACTTTATCGGGTGGTGAATCCTTTAAAGCTTCATTAGCTTTGGCGTTGGGGTTGTCTGATTGTGTATCAAATTTATCTGGCGCTATGAATATAGATTCTTTATTTATCGATGAAGGATTTGGCTCTTTGGATGTTGAATCTATAGAGCTTGCTTTAAAAGTTATATTTGAGCTTGCGCAAAATCGCTTAATCGGTATAATTTCTCATATTGAGGATTTAAAGGAAAAAGTCCAAAATCAAATACAAGTTATCAAAACTGATTTTGGTTCAGAGCTTGAAATTAAATTTTAATTTTATGTTAGAATCTTTCAAGGAGGTTTTTTATGGAAAATATTAGAAATATTACTTCTGATTTAATATATATGGGTGTTTCAGATAGAAAATTATCTTTATTTGAGGCAGTCTATCCCGTCATTGATGGTGTTAGCTACAATTCTTATCTTTTAAAAGATGAAAAAACTGTGCTTTTTGATACAGTTGATAAACATTGTTTTGAACAGTTTTTTGAAAATCTTGAAGCGTGTCTTTGCGGCAGAAATCTTGATTATATTGTTATTAATCATCTAGAACCCGACCATAGTGCCCTTATTAAAGAAGTAATAGAAAAATATAAAAATATTAAAATTGTTTGTTCGCAAAAAGCTAAACAAATGCTTTTTCAGTTTTTTGATTTTGATTTTGATATTGAACAAAATTTTCATGTTGTAAAAGAGGGCGATGTTTTATCTACAGGCAAACATGAACTTACTTTTATGATGGCTCCTATGGTTCATTGGCCCGAAGTTATGACAACATACGATAAAACAGACAAGATAATATTTTCTGCTGATGCGTTTGGTTCTTTTGGCGCACTAAATGGCAATATTTTTGATGATGAGGTTGAATTTAGCTCAAAATTAGATGAATATAGAAGATATTATTCAAATATCGTGGGTAAATATGGCGCTCAAGTAAATATGCTTTTAAATAAAGCGAAAAATCTTGAAATAAAAGCAATTTGCCCTTTGCATGGTTTAATTATAAAAGAAAATATTTCAAAAATTGTTGAACTATATTCAAAATGGGCAAATTATGAACCTGAATTAAAATCTGTTTTAATTGCTTATGCAAGTGTATATGGCGGAACTCAAAACAGTGCCGAAATTTTAGCTAATAAATTAGCTCAAAAAGGAATTAAAAATATAAAAATGTATGATGTTTCTATGGTTCATCATTCATTCATTTTATCTGATATTTTCAAGTATTCTCATATAGTTTTAGCTTCGCCTACTTATAATAATTGCATTTTTGTTAAGATGGATCAGCTTTTATCTGATATTATTTCTCATAATGTTCAAAATCGTACTTTTGCAATAATTGAAAATGGTTCTTGGGCTTGCAATTGTGCTGATAATATCAAAAAAGCTCTTGATGGGTTGAAAAATATCAAATATATTGAAGATAAATTGACAATTAAATCAACATTAAAGAAAAATCAAATGCTTGAGCTTGAAAAATTAGCTTTAAACATTACAGATGATTTAAAATAGATAATAAAAAAGGCTCTTTTTAGAGCCTTTTTAATTTGTTGTTGCGCCAACTTTTTTTCTTGATATCTTTGATATACCTGTTCTTGGCAAAGGTTCAAAAGACACTTCTATATTTGTCGGGCGTTTATATTGTGATAATTCTAGCGACAACTTTTTAACTTCTGAGCGAACAAGTTTTTCTAATTCTTCTTTAGGATATTCTTCAACAGCTTTTTTACCGGGGTAGATTTTTGCTACTATTTCTTCGCTACCTTGTTTTGAACCTGTTTTTCTCTTTTCTGAGAATACTAAAACTTCTTCTATCAGATTGCTTTTTGATAAAACTGCTTCAACTTCTTCTGGAAATACTTTTTTGCCTCCGGATAGAACTATCATGTTTTTTAATCTGCCTGTAATATAGATAAATCCGTGTTTAGAAATTTTTGCTATATCGCCTGTCTTTAGCCATCCGTCTTGTGTGAATGCTTCTTTTGTCATTTCCGGTTTATTGTAGTAACCTTTCATGACGTTTTCACCTTGGACTTGCAATTCTTGAGTTTTATTATCTACTCTTACTTTAACATCAGGTAAAGCTTTTCCTACTGAGCCAAGTCTGCGGTTTTTTGGTCTATTCACTGAAACAACAGGGCTTGCTTCTGATAGGCCATAAGCTTCATATATTGTTATACCTATTGTTTCAAAAAATCTTCCTACTTCATATTCAAGAGGCGCACCTCCTGATAGAAAGAATTTAAATTTTGGACCAAATTTCATTCTTAATTCTCTAAAGAATAATTTTGAAATAAATTCATTTTTTAGCGTACTTGCAATAGTGTATTTTAAATTATAAAAAGCTTTTTTAAATGGCCCATATTGTCTTATTTCTGTTTCGAGTGTTGCTTTTAAAAGTTTTAAAAATGATGGAACAGTTGCCATAAAGGATATTTTTTTGGTGTTCATTACTGATAAAATATCTTTTGGTTTTAAACTGTGTGAATAATAAATAGATGCTCCTTTATTTAAGAAAGACATAAAACCAACTGATATTTCATATAAGTGATTCATTGGCAAAAATGACAAAGTTGAATCATTCGGGCCTATTTCAAAACATTGTCCGATTGAATTAACTTGGCTTAAAATGTTTCGATATGTAATTTCTACACCCTTAGGATTTCCTGTTGTTCCGGATGTATAAACTATCATAGCTGTCTTATCAAGCCTTTGATGGCGCCATTTTTGCTCGGGGTTTTCTTCTATAGCATATAAATTAGTATATTCATCATTTGTTTTTTTACTGTCTATTATAACTATATTTTCTATTGATGGGATTACATTTTTAATTTTTTTCGCTGTTTCAAGATATGTTTCAGATGTAAAAATAACTTTTGGCATGCAATCAGTTAAAATATGGGTGTATTCATGGATAGTTAATTTAACATCAAGAGGTACAATTGTTACTCCCGCAAGGAATGAGCCAAAAATAACAGCACCAAATTCTGGCATTGATTCTGAAATAATTGCCGCTTTATCTGTTTTATTCATGCCAAGTGAGATTAGATAGCTTCCTACTTTTGCCGATAGTACACTTAAACCTTTATATGTTAATTCTGACCAACCTAAATTAGTTCTTGTGCCTAGAGCAACGCAGTTTTCAAGCTCACGTGTTTTTTGATCCAAAAGGGATAGTATGTTAACACTTTTCATTTTTGTCTCCTCTTTTATGGTTATATTATATTATAATTTTTAAAAAAATAGTTTAAATATTTGTAAATTTATCTTTTTATTGATGTTACAATAAAACTATTAAAGGAGATAAACATGATTGAAATGAGAGTTATGG
>CALUZF010000019.1 GCA_944325165.1 Candidatus Gastranaerophilales bacterium | reverse complement strand
CTAACAACTTGCAATTATATAAAACCCAAAAAAATTTTTTTTTGCTACTTAATTAAAATATATATTAAATAAGAGAAGTATATTATAGCACAAAATAATAAATTAAATAATAATATCTTTTTATTTTTTAAAACTAATAACACAAATACAAAAGCACAAATTATTGTCAATATTGCATTTATAAAAAGTATTCTATTTAATATCCAAGGTGTTAATATCATACCTATTGCACATAATATTGTAGTTTGAAAAACAATAGCACCTAAAATATTTGCTATTGCTAAATCATCCTTATCTTGCTTAAGCCAAATTATACTATTTATACATTCGGGCAATTCTGTTGCAAAAGGAGCTATTAATAATGTCAAAATTGCAGGCGAAAAACCAAGTGAATATGAAAAATATCTTATTTCATCAACAAAATAATGTGACGCTAAAACAAGCACTACAAGAGATATAATAAGTTGAAATATAAGTGCAAAATTTCTATTTAATTTAAATTTATAAAAATATAATTCATCAATTTCACATTCAACACAAACATCTCTTGATTTAATAATTGTTCTATAGACATATATTCCATAAATAAAAATTAAAGCCAAAGAAGCAAAATATTTAAAATTGATTATATTATTAAAAGAAAACAATATCGCTATACAATATGCAAGCAAAAAATACCTATATTGCCTCAATATAAATTTATAATCAACATTTAAATAATTTCTTTTTTTAATTAAAAGCACAATCAATAATAAAAACATTGCAAAAGTAGAAAGCATAAAAGGAGAACCTAAAACAGCTCCTAGTGCAATATCTTGAGCAGTTTGAATTTTTAAATCAGAAAAACAAACTTCAAATATTGCAACCAAAGGAATAATAGTCTCAGGTAAACCTGTTCCTAAAACAGCTAAAATAGAGCCTGTTGCATTATGTCCTAATTTTAATTTATTTCCCAAATACTCAATTGCATTTGTAAACAAAATGCAAGATAAAACTATTACAATAAGTGAAATTAAAGCTATTGTAAAATGAATTAAAAAATACATTTGTTTTTCCTTTGTTTTCTGTTATTCTATTGTCAATGGAAAAAGAAATTATCAATTTAATAAATAATTCAAATCGCATTTTAATAATAACACACATAAACCCCGATGGTGATACTTTAGGTTGTGCTAGTGCGCTTAAATGTTATATAGGTGATAAGGCGGATATTTTAATACAAATTAAAGATAATTTTGATTTTCCAAATACATACAGTTTTCTTGAGCATATAAATAATTCTAAAAATTTATCAACCCTAAAAGATGAATATGACTTAATTATAGCAGTTGATGTAGCTTCAATAGATAGAATCATAGATAAAGCTAGAACTATTTTTGAAAAATGCGAAAACACAATTGTAATCGACCATCATAAAACAAATGCGGGTTTTGCAAAGATAAATTATATTAAAGGCGGCATTTCATCCACAGGAGAGATTTTATATGACTTTTTCAAAAAAATGAACATAGAAATTACTCCTCAAATGGCTCAAGGTCTATATTCTGCAATATTAACAGACACAGGCTGTTTTAAATATGAAAGCACAACGAAGCATACTTTTACAATAGCTTCAGAAATTTCAGAAATAATAGATACATCAAAAATCGCTGATTTATGTTACACAAACAAACCAAAAAATTTGATTTTATTTCAAAATTACTTAGTTTCAAATGCAAAATTTTGTTTAAATGATAAAATAGCATATACTTTAATTACAAAAGAAATAGTCGAAAAATTCAATGCAAAAGATGAATACACAGAAGGAATTTGCGAAACACTCCGCTCTATATCAGGAGTTGAGATAGCCTTTGTTTTAAAAGAAACACAAACCAACAAAACCAAAGTTTCCATAAGAACAAAAGAAATTGATGCAACAAAAATAACCGAAAAATTTAACGGTGGCGGGCATAAAAGAGCTGCAGGCTGTACCATAAAAGAAAAAATCAATCGTGCAGCAGAATTATTATTGGAAGAAGCAAAAAAACTAATATAAGTTATGTTGAAAAAGATATATGAAATTTTAAAAGAATACCTGCAAAATCTTATAAATGCAATTATAAGAGATGATTACGCCAATGCTGCAGGCGAGATGGCCTATATGACAGCGCTTGGTATTTTTCCTTTTATGCTTTTTTTAATGGCTATTTTTGGCTGGCTTGGAAAAACTTTCTTTATAAATAAAATAATTTTTGGACTATCGACAGTAGCTCCTCAAGGGGTAATTTATCTTATAAATAATGTATTAGAGGAAGTTTCAATATTCAAAAGCGGAAAATTAATGGCAATAGTTGGCTTTTTTGCAACAATTTTTCTAACCTCGAACGCTATAGCAGTAATTATTAAAGGGCTAAATCGAGCAAATAATATACAAGAAAACAGAAGTTTTATAAAAGTGCGTTTTTTAGCAATGCTTATGGTATTTGTTAACGCATTTTTCTTATTTATAAGCATTAACTTGATTGTTTTAGGTAAAGTTATAATGAATTTTATAGGAGCTTATTTATCAATTCCATCTCATATTATCGATACCATATTAATCACAAGATGGCCTGTTGCATTTCTTTTGTTATTTTTATTAGCTTCAATAAATTATTATGTCCTACCTGCAAGAGATTTCAGCATTAAAAGAAAAAGTGTAATACCTGGGACTTTATTTTTCTGCGTATTTTGGTTAATTGGTTCTTGGGCTTTTTCGCTATATGTTAACACCCTTGGAACATATAACAAGGTTTATGGAACAATCGGAACATTTGCCATATTGATGGTATGGCTATATTATTCATCTATAATATTTTTAATCGGCGGACAAGTTAATAATCAAACACTAAGAAAACTTATCATTCTGGAAAAGAAAAAAGCAAAACATGCTGAATAATTTTATAAAAATATTTTTAACTTTATTAATTTTATTATCAACAGCTTATGCTGATAATCTTGATTTAAAGATAGGACAGATGATTATTGTAGGCTTTAATGGAGATAATATCAATTCTCTTGGCTACAAAAAAATTCTAAAACAAGCAAAACAAGGTCAAATTTCAGGCGTTATTTTATTTTCAAAAAACATTAAATCAAAAGATGATTTAATTAAAATGAACGAAACGCTTATAAATTCAACTTCAATAACTCCTTTTATTTCAATAGATAACGAAGGAGGATATGTTCAAAGATATGATTTTTATAAGCATAAAAGCGCTTATGAAATTTCCAAAATGACAAAAAAAGAAGCACAAGAAGAATATTCTAAGATGGCTCAAATTCAAAAAGAACTTAAAATAAACCTTAATTTTGCTCCTTGTGTTGATTTGGCAATAAATCCAAACTCCATCATTACTCTAAAAGAAAGAAGCTATGGAACTAATCCCGATATTGTATCTGATTTTGCAAATATATTTATCAAAGAACATAATAATTCCAATATTGCAACTTCTATTAAACATTTCCCAGGACATGGAAGTGTCGAAGGGGATACTCATAAAGGTTTTGTAGATGCTACAAAAACATTTAAAAATGAAGAGCTCAAACCATACTATAATTTAAAAAACTCGAACGAACTAAATATGGTTATGGTTTCACATATCTATAGCGCAAATATTGATGATAAATATCCTGCAAGTCTTTCAAAAAAGACCATAAAAGGACTTTTGAAAGATGAAATAGGCTTCAAGGGAATAGTTATTTCAGATGACTATGATATGGGGGCAATAAGAAAAAATTACACTTTGAGAGATATAGTAGTTAATTCTATCAATGCAGGTGTGGATATTCTTTTATTCTCAAATAATATCGAAAAAAATGATGAAAATTTACCCTTAAAAATTCAAAAAATAATCAAAAAAGAAATAGAATTAGGCAACATTGACATTGAAGATATAGAAAATTCTTATAAAAAAATAGTTAATTTTAAAGAAAAATTAAATCATTGAAACATTTTGCACATAATTATTAATTGTAGTAAAATCAAGTTATGTTAGATTTAAATGCAAAATATGAAATTTTATCTTTCTCAATAGGAGACACAAAAGCAGGAACCAAGATGGGAAAGATGCAATTAAAAAATATTGAAACATCATCAATATTAAATTGTGTTTTATGGGAAGAAACACTTAACAGAACTCCCGATATAGCAACAAGGGTGGGTAATATTATAAGAATTATAACCGCAAGCTATAACGAAAAATACAATAATTGCCTGCTTAATAATTTTGAAGTATTAGAGCAAGCAGTCTTAGGATTGGATGAAGAAAAGAGAAATGAATACTTCAGTGAAATTATTGAAATAGTTAACGGCTTTAAAAATGAAAAATTGAAAAATTTTGTATTGGATAATCTAAACAAAAATAAAGAAAAGTTTTTAATTTGTCCTGCTGCAAAACAAATGCATCATAACTACATTGGCGGTTTGGTTGTTCATACGCTTGAATGCGCTCAAATGGCTCAAACTGTCTTAGAAAAAATAAAAAAATATATAAACAAAGAAGAAGTTATTGCAGCTGCAATTTTACATGATATAGGAAAAGTTTTTGAATACGAAATAAATCTTGAATCCGGCGTTATTGATTATAACGAACAATTCAGAAAAGATTGGCTCACACATTCACAATACGGCTATACATTATGCATGACAAACGGATTTTATAATATTGCAAAAATGATTGCAGCACACCATGGAAGAGCCGATTGGGGTGCA
Source organism: Candidatus Gastranaerophilales bacterium (assembly GCA_944325165.1). Lineage (GTDB taxonomy): Bacteria > Cyanobacteriota > Vampirovibrionia > Gastranaerophilales > Gastranaerophilaceae > RUG14156. Next base: position 13,424 of record CALUZF010000019.1, on the reverse strand, counting down.
ATGATAGATTTAAATGAAAAAGATTTAGAACCGTTTTATTATATAATTCATCATATTGATGATTTATCAGCAAAATTCGGTGCGACAAGTGCCAATGACATTAAAAATTTAAAATAAAAAGGATAGAAAATGAAAATTTTTAAATTAATTCTTATATTATGTACATTATTAATTACAACAAAGGCTTTTGCAGCCCATCAATTATACGCTGATATTGATGGAATTAATATACCCTACGGAACAAAATTAGAGCTTGAAATGGCAGAAAATGTTACAACAAAAAACATTTCTCAAGGAGATATGTTTCAGGCATACCTTACTAAAGATATTTATGTAAACAATAAGCTCATACTTCCCTCTAAAACAATCTTTAGAGGCAGAGTTGTTGCAATTAAACCCTCAAGAAGCTTATCTCGCCCTGCTTCAATTACCCTAAATTTAGACCATTTAGTTACAAAATACGGAACACAATTGCCAATCAATTCAGGAATTGCAAGCAATTTTGAATATGTATTAAAATCGGACGGTTCAATCACAACAAACGGTAATTACTTTAGCGCAACAAAAACAGATTTAAAAAAATCAGGTGGCATTTTGCCAAGAACTGTTAAATGGGGGGCAACCGCAGGCGACGAGCTATTTACAGGAGCAAAAATATTATTTGTACCTGTAGCTGCAATTGGAGGAACAGTTGCAACTGTATGCTCCGGTGCATACAGTATAGTTGCCAATTTATTTGAACATGGCGATGAAATCGTTATACCAAAAGGAACAATTTTTAATATAATTCTATTAGATAGATTAGATGTGCCATCATAAAATTATGGAAAAATATCAATTATTAACAGAAATTAAAAACATTTTAATCAAAAACAAATTAACTTTATCAAGTGCAGAAAGTTGTACAGGCGGCTTAATAAGCTCATATTTAACAGATATTGCAGGCTCAAGCGCATTTATAAACCAAAATTTTGTAACATATTCAAATGAAGCTAAAATAAAATTTTTAAATGTCAAAAAAGAAACGCTAGAAAAATATGGGGCAGTGAGCGAACAAACAGCTTATGAAATGTCTGAAGGTCTATTAAAATATACGGATTGCTCAATTGCTACAACAGGAATTTTGGGTCCAAGCGGAGGAAGCATTGAAAAACCAATCGGACTTGTATATATTTCATTAGGTTTCAAAAATAAAATTAAAGTAATAAAATACATCTCAAAAGAAGCACACACAAACGACAGATACAAAATCAAAGTAGATATAGTTCAAAAAGCATTGATGGAATTTTTAAATTTTATAAGAGGTATAGATGAAAACACTAATTATTGATAAAAATCCACAATCAAGAGAATATTTGATAAATTGCATAAAAAACATTAAAAATATTGAGCTTGTTAACTCGCTAAATGATTTTGAATGCGAAGATATCAACTATAATGAAATTAATTTAATTTTATTTGATGTAGATTCTAAAAATTCTAAAGAAATATTAGAAAAAATCTCTTATCTTAAAAAACAATTTGAAAATATTAATTTCATTGCTTTGAGTTATGAAATCAATTCTAATTTAGTAAATGAAACTTTAAAAAAGGGAGTAGATGACTTTCTTTTAAAGCCAATACTACCAAATATTCTTGAAACCTCAATCAAAAAAATAAGTTTAAATAAAGAAAAAAAAGGTAAAGTAATTACAATATACACAAACAAAGGCGGTATAGGAAAAACCTCTCTTACAACAAATCTTGCTTGGGAAATCAATAAACAAACTGAAGATAAAATATGTATATTAGATTTAAGCTATAGCAGTGAAAATGTTAATTCATATCTAAATATCAAGCAAAAATACGGATTGGATTATATATTATCAAATCTGCAAAACTTAAATGAACAAACATTTTTATCTTTGATAGGTAAATATAATGATAAAGAAATCTATACCCTTGAAGCTAATGAAACTGCTATACCTCAATCAAATCTAACTCCTCAAATAATAACCAAGATAATCAACTCACTTAAAAATATTTTTGATTATATAATTATTGATACTTCAAATTTAATAAACGAACCAAATATTTCTGTCCTTAATAATTCAAATCTCATACTTTTGATGATATTAGGCAACCAAACCTCAATAAAAAATTGCCATAAAGCTTATGAATTATTTGACAAAATCGGATGTAATAATGATAAAATAAAACTAATAATTAATAGATTTATTGAAAATCAAGAGCTCACGATAGAAAACATAGAAAAAACTCTCGAAAAAGAAGTTTTTGCTACAATTCCAAATAATTATTTAACACTCATTGATGCAATAAATTTAGAAAAAAACGTAGATGAAGTAAATCCAAAATCAAATATAGCGAAAGCTTATTCAAAGATAGCAAAAAATATTTTAGAAATAAATTTTGAAAATTTAAACTCAAAAGCAAATTTTAACCATAGTATCTTTAATTTGCTAAAAAGAATGGGAGAAGAATAAATTGTCACTAAAAGATAGATTAAACACCATACCTAAACAACAGGTACAAAATACAAAAAAAGAAGAACAGCCAAAATACTATAAAACAGAACAAGAAGCACAACTAGATACATTGGGCGCTATTGATACGCTTTTAGCTAACGATGATTTAAATAGTATTTTTGTAAGCGGTGCAAAAAATATCTATCTTGAGCGAAAAGGAAAAATTCATAAAAGTACATCCACATTTAGAGACAATGTTCAATTAGAAAATCTAATCAAAAAAATCGCACAAAATGAAGGTATTGAATTAAACGAGCAAGTCCCGTTTTTTAAATTTAACTATAAAACAGGCGTTAATGTTTTAGCCACTTTGCCGCCATTATCAAATATTGCAACGCTATATATAAAATGCTACAAAGATAAACATGCAACCATACAAACTCTGCAAATCGAACATTCAATATCAAAAGAAATAGCCTTAATTTTAGAAGCGCTATGTGCAATTAGAAAAAATATTTTAATTATAGGGGCTAAAAATTCTCTAAAAACTACTCTTTTGAGTGCTTTAGCAAAAAAAATCCCCACAAACAACAGAGCAATAATAGTTGATAGCGAAAATGAATTTAAAATTAATGCTTCTAATTATACAAACTATGATTTTTCTAAAATAGAAGATTTAAAAACAATGAATTTACTTTTAAATTCAATAATAAGCTCAAATCCGGATAAATTATTAATTAACACCGAAAATGAAAATCTAGTATATACAGCAATCAAAAACATAAAATCAAATTACAGGGGTTTGATATTAACTTTATGTGCAAATAATTCAAATGAAGCAATAGAAAAATTAAGCCAAATTCTAACTTTAGAAGGCTTAAGCAAGCAAGAAGCAAAAACAATACTGTTGGATAATTTTGATATAATCATAGAAACAAAAAAAGATGAAATAGGAAGAAGAAAAATCTCGTCAATACAAGAGATAAACTTGCTAAATGATGATTATATAAAGGATATTTTTACTTTGGATTATTCCCAACAACATAAATCGCAAGGAATTATTCCATTGTTTTACGAAGATATCAAAAATAACTCGCTTCCTATCGGAGACAATATTTTTAGCGAAGAATACAAACACACTTACCATAAAGGAATTGATATTGATGCTCAATTTGCTAAAAAAGGCACAAATATTGATATCTTAAAGAAATTTAAAAAAGATTTGCCAACCCCAAATGATGAAAATATTGAAGATTTAAAAGAAGAAACTCCTAAACAAGAAGAAATTGAAAAAGAAATAAACGAAGAAGAGCTAATGCAAAAAGCACAAGAAAAATTTGATGAACTAAAGAAAAATGTGCAAATGCAAGGCGATTTTGAAATAAAATTAGAAGACATACAAGAAAGTCAAAATGAACAAGTATAAAAAATTAATGCAAAAATGTATTAATTTAGCAAAAAAAGCACATGGCAAAAATTTACCCAATCCTTATGTCGGTGCGATTGTCTATGATGAAAAAGAAGAAAAAATAATATCAACAGGCTTTCATGAAAAATATGGTGAAGCGCACGCTGAAGTTAATGCAATAAAAAACGCCAAAGGAAACACCAAAGGAAAAACTATTATTGTAAATCTTGAGCCTTGTTCTCATTGGGGCAAAACTCCACCATGTGCCGATTTAATAATAAAATCGGGTTTTAAAAAAGCAATAATAGCCACACTCGATTTAAATAAACAAGCAACAGGCGGACTAAAAAAACTGCAAGAAGCAGGCATTGAAACCATTTTAGGAGTTTTAGAAAAAGAAGCAAAAGACTTAAATAAAGTCTTTTTTAAAAATACTCTAACTAAAAAACCTTATGTAATGCTAAAAATAGCCTCAACTTTAGATGGAAAAATCGCACTAAATAATAAAAAATCCAAATGGATAACAAATGAAAAAGCAAGACTATACAGCCAAAAATTAAGAAGCGAATATCAAGCTATAATGTCTGCAAGCGGAACAATTTTAGCCGATAATCCAAGATTAAATGTCAGATTGAAAAATAAAAAATCTCCAATAAGAATAATATTTGATCCAAACAACAAAATTCCTCTTAATTATAATGTTTTTAATGATGATGTTCGAATAATTTTAATAAATAATTCAAAAATCAATCTGCCTAAACATATAGAACAAATTTCATTCAATGGAAACTATGACGATTTATTTAAAGAATTATATAAAATGAATATTTATTCAATTATGATAGAGGCAGGCTCCGGCTTTAATTCTGAGCTTATAAAAAATAATGAAATCGATGAGATAAATCATTTTATAGCACCTAAAATATTTGGCGGAGGATTGGATTTTATAAAAGGCTTAAATATTGAAGAAATAGAAAACTCAATCAAGCTAAAAGATATAAAAATAAAACAACTTGAAGATAATTTCTTAATTAATGGTAAAATAAAAATATACTAAAAAGTGAGGAAAGATGAAAATATTAGTTATAAACGGCCCAAACATCAATCTTTTAGGTACAAGAGAGCCGGAAATATACGGAAAAACAACCCTTGATGACATTAACAGAGAACTTATTGAATATTCAAAAACCATAGATGAAAATATTGATTTTGAATTTTTTCAATCAAACCACGAAGGCGAAATCGTCGATAAAATACAAAATTCAAAAGATTTTGACGGTATGATTATAAATCCTGCAGCTTATACTCACACAAGCATTGCAATAGCTGATGCTATCAAAGGAGTTGGAATAAAAGCAGTAGAAGTACACATTAGCAACCCTAACGCAAGAGAAGAATTTAGACACATCTCATATACATCATCAGCATGTGTTGGCGTAGTCAAAGGTTTTGGAAAAGAAAGCTATAAACTTGCGCTATTAGGACTATACAACAAAATAAATGAATAAAGAGTTAAAATTTTTAAAAATAATTTACAATACAATAAAAAACCCAAATTATCTTGGGGATGATTGTGCATATTTAGATGAATATAAGCTTGCTATTTCATCAGACAGCTTAATTGAAGATGTCCATTTTTCAATGCAATTTATGAATCCTTATGAAATAGCAAGAAAATCTTTGCTTGTAAATATATCAGATATATTAGCGTCAGGCGCAAAACCGATATATGCAACGATAAATCTAAGTGGATGTTTAGATGAAAATTTTATTAGCGAATTTTATAAAGGTATAAATTCCATTGAAAAAGAATTTAATATTAAAGTCATAGGCGGGGACTTAACAAAATCAGAAAAACTTGCAATTTCAATTACTATTATGGGAAGCTATAAAAATTCAACTCCTTCATCAAGAAAAAATGCAAAAGAAGGCTATATTGTAGCTTGTATTGGAGAATTTGGCTCAAGTGCCCAAGGTTTAGAAGATTTATTTTCAGGAATTAAAGATAATTATTTTATAAATCAACACAAAAATCCTAAATTATATCCAAAAATTTCATCTTTAATATCAAAAACAGTAAAAAATCCCTATGCTATGATGGATTCATCAGATGGGCTTATTGATTGTTTAGCTCAAATCTCTCAAAAAAGCAATGTAAAAATTGATATAGATTCTAACAAAATTCCCCATAAAACCCAAAACAGGGATTTTATTTTATATGGCGGAGAAGACTATTCTCTTATAGTTTGCCTAAATGAAAAAGATTTTAACAATATAGAAGGACTTATTAAAATCGGTATTTGCAAAAAAGGCAGGGGTGTTTATATCGACAACAAAAAAATTAAATACAAAAGTTTTAACCATTTTGAATAAAAAATTGCAATAACATTATCGAATATGCCTTAAAAGACAATTTATAATTACACCTTAGTATATTTAAAAACAACCATAAATACTTTAGAGTAGAAAATATAAAATATTTATGGAGTTATTATGCTGATTGATAAACAACACAACCAAGACAAGCAATATTTTCAAGCCGAATTTAAAAATGTTGCCAAAGAGTCAATCGGTTGGCTAGAGAATTTGGCTTGGGAATATCATTGCAAAATTGAAAAAAAAGAATGGAAAAGTAAATATAATAATTATGTGATATATGACTATGAGCCATTCTGCTCGGACGGTTTTGAGATTAATCTGACGTTATCTTCAAGACAAATAGAATACTTAAATTTTGTACGTTTCTTATATGAAAATAAAATGCACACTATCGGATATCTTAAAAACTGTCTTACGCTTTAATTTTGCTTTAGCCCTTGAATAATAGCATCTGTCAATTTTGACACCTGCTTTATCTCAAGAGCCAATTTAGATAATTTCTCTGAAGTTTTCTTGTTCACAATTGGAATAATAGCTTTACTAAAACCAAGTTTTTGAGCCTCGTTTAATCTGCGCTCAATATTATCAACATATCTAACTTCTCCAAGCAAACCCAATTCACCTATTAAAATAGTATCTTTACTAATGGGAATATCACGAATAGAGCTGATTATAGCTAAAGCTAAAGCCAAATCATAACTTGGCTCAACTATATCAATACCACCCACAACATTAACATATACATCTTGCTTAGACAAATTCAAGCCGACTTTTTTCTCTAGAACTGCTAAAACTTGCAGTAAACGATTGTATTCAAGTCCTACTGCAACACGTCTTGGATTAGCATAATTAGTAGAGCCAACAAGAGCTTGAATTTCATGTAAAAATATTCTGCTTCCTTCAAGAGTTGCTACAACTGCACTCCCTGGAGCTTGGGCGTGTTGTTCCAACAACATTTGAGATGGAGAATTAACTTCAATCAAACCTTCATCTTCCATTTTAAACACACCAACTTCGCTAATTGTACCAAAACGATTTTTAATACACCTTAAAATTCGATATTGCTTATATTTATCACCTTCAAAATTAATAACACAATCAACCATGTGTTCTAAAACCTTAGGACCTGCAATATTACCTTCTTTTGTAACATGACCTATTATAATTGTTGTGATATTTTTTTGCTTTGCTATCTTCATTAAAAGGTTTGTACATTCTCTAATTTGAGAAACACTTCCAGATGATGAAGCAATATTTGCACAAAAAACAGATTGTATACTATCAACTATTAAAAAATCAGGCTTTAGCGAATCAATTTGATTTATTACTTCATCAATACATGTTTGATTAGTTAAATAAAGATTTTCAGGCTCAACTTGAAGTCTTTTTGCTCTTAATTTTACTTGCAAGGGGCTTTCTTCAGCGCAAATATATAGAACTTTTAACTTTTCACAAATATTTTTTGTAGTTTGCAAAACCAAAGTTGATTTTCCAATCCCCGGATCACCCGCTAAAAGACATAACGAGCCTTGCACAAAGCCACCGCCTAGCACTCTATCTAATTCATCAATATTTGTCTTATATCTTACTTTTTCATCTATTTCAATTTCATTAATTTTAGATATCTTTGAATCCGATAAAACAGCGTTTGTAGATTTTACAGGTTCAATTTTAGATGATACAATTTCTTCCACAAACGTCCCAAACTGAGAACATTCTGGGCATTTTCCCAAATACGAAACTGTTTCATACCCGCAAGATTGACAAACCCATTTTGATTTTACTTTAGCCATGGTTGTATTTTAACAAAAAAATGACGAGATATAAATCTCGCCACTTTTTATAAAATTTATCTTATGCAGTTTTTTTAGCTAATTTTTCTTTTACGATTGATAAGATTGTTCCCGCAGTAAATATTGAAGAAAAAGCACCTGCAGTAACGCCGATTATAATTGCCAATACAAAATCTTTAATTGTTGAACCGCCAAAGAAATACAATGCGAACAATGTAAATAATGTTGTCGCAGTAGTATTAATTGAGCGAGCTAATGTTTGATTGATTGAAGCATTAATAATTTCATTTGAGGAATGTTTCTTAGCTAAAAAACGCATATTTTCTCTTATTCTATCAAATACAACAATCGTATCATTAATAGAATAACCAATAACAGTAAGTATTGCAGTAATAAATAAGCTATCTATTGCAGTATCCATAAATATACCACGAATAGCAAAAATCCCTACTACAAATAATACATCTTGAAATAAAGTTAAAAGCGCTATCCAGCCATATTCAACCTTAAATCTAAATGAAACATATATAACTATTACAATAAAAGCTAAAAATAAAGCGGTCAAAGTATTCTTTAATAATTCAGAACCCAAAGTAGGCCCAACTGAATTAACTTGAAGCAAATCTACACCGCTGTAATTTTTAGATATTGTTTGAGTAATATCTTGGATAGTTTTTGCGCCTTCCTTATCACTTAAAAATACAGTTCTTATTGAAACAAGATTTTTAACATTATCATCTTCAGAAGATTGTGTTGTTTGAATAACAGGATTTTTAATTCCAATTTTTCCTAATTCAACTCTAATTTTAGATATATCATCCACTTCTAATTTTTTGTCTGTAGAATACTGCAAGATTGTACCACCTGTAAAATCGATTCCCAATTTCAAAGGCGCATGATTAGGTTGAGTAACCATTAAATAAATAATTGCAACTATACAAGGAATTAATAAAATTCCTGTAACTATTAAAGACACATATCTCCATTTAATTATATCTAATTTATATTTACTTTTGATTAAATTTGTATTTGCCATTTTCTTCTCCTAGAATTAATCCAAAACGCCAAATTTTGCTTTTTCACGATTTGTTTCTGTCGCTTTATAAGCATTCTCAATATCTTCTTTTTTTAAACCAAACAATTCCGGATATTTCAATTCGCTTGAACCGAAAATCAAATGCATAAAGTTTTTAGTAACTGTAATTGCACTAAACATTGATAAACATACACCTATAATTAATGTCAATGCAAAACCTTTAACCATAGAAGCACCAAGATAATAAAGAATTAAACATGTCATAATTGTTGACACATTTGAATCAAAGATACTTGTAAATGCTCTATCAAAACCGGAATTAATTGCAGTAAATAAAGATCTGCCCATTTTTAGCTCTTCTTTTGTTCTTTCAAAAATCAAAATATTAGCATCTATTGCCATACCGATTGAAAGAATAAAACCTGCAATACCCGTTAGAGTTAATGTTACAGGAACAAGTTTAAATACAGCAAAGTTTATTAAAGCGTATATCATCAAGGCAAAACAAGAGATTAAGCCCATTACACGATAATATAAAATCATAAATATCATAACAGCTGAAATACCGATAAAACCAGCTATTTTAGATTTCTTAATACTATCAGCACCTAATGTCGGCCCAACAGATTCTTCTTGAATAATTTGTGCGCCTACAGGTAAAGCACCAGCGTTTAACAAATCTACCATTTCTTTAGCTTCGGCATATTCAAATCCGCCATCGCCGCCTGTTATTTGAGCTCTGCCACCGGATATTTGTTCATTTACCCTTGGAGCTGATTGTAATTTACCATTAAAAAATATAGCCATCTGTTTTCCGGTTAATTCTTTAGTTAATTCGGAAAATTTATGTGCACCTTCATTATTAAATTCAAGCTCAACCATCCATTCGCCTGTAGTAGGAGCTGAACCTACCAAAGATTTTCTTAAATCTTTACCTGTTAAACCTGTTGATTCCCAGCCGATTTCACCATCTACACCAACAACAGGTCTTTTAAATTCAAGCTCTGCAGTTTGACCTATAAATTCTTTAGCTTTTGTTGTATCGGTGATATTTGGAATTTCAACTAAAAGTCTTTTAGAGCCTACTCTTTGAACTATAGTTTCGCCTACACCCATAGCATTTACACGATTTTCTATGGCAAATTGCAAACTATCCATGATTTCAGGAGTAATTTTAGGAACAGCAGTAGAAGTTTGCGCTTCTAACATTAATCTTGAACCGCCAACTAAATCAAGTCCTAAGCTTGCAGGTTTTTTCCATAAAACGAACAATGAAGCAATTGTAATTGCCATAATTGCCCAAAAAAGAATTAACTTGTTTTTCATTTAAAATCCTCAAAATATAATATTTTCCCAAATTATAACAAAAAAACAAATAAAAGTTAAATTATTATATTCGGCAATATATCTTTACATTTCTTGTAAAGTTTTGTATCAATAACTAAAGTTTTTAATAAAATTTACCGTAATTAATTATGTATTAAAATGTAATAAATATTTACAATAAGGTCAATTTTATTTATGTAGTTGTTTTTATTAAGGTAGGGAATACCTTGATAAAGCTCATGCAAAAAAGGAGAATCCCGTTGCAACAAACGATTAAGGCAAATTTAAAAAGATTAAAAACCTTCTTAACTTATTCAAAAAATTATTTAAGAAGAAATAATCCTATTAAACTTTTGAAAAAAGAGTTTGTTGCGGGTTTAAAAGATGCTCTTTCAATCAATAAAAAAAGAAAGATGATAAAATACAAACTAAAATATCAAATGCATCAATTAAGCCAAATGGAAAAACTAATCGCTCAAAATAACGAACATGTTTTTCTAAGGGGTAACAAATTTAACGAAATGAGATAGTTATGGGACTATTAATCGCACAGATGCGATTAGCACAAATTAATAACTACAGATCAGACCTCGAATATCAAATTCAGTTGATATCCTCAACTAAGATGGATTTATCAGCTCAAATTAATGAGATGGTTGGTCTTGGTTCTGATATGGAACCTGATAGTCCCGAAATGAAGGCTTTAGAAAAGAAAAAAGAACGTTTATATCAGGCAGAAAAAGCCTTGGATGCAAAACTTCAAAGAATGCAACAACAGCTTGAAATGATTAATGCGGAAGAACAAAGCGTTAAAGAACAAAGAAGCCAAGCAATTCAAAGAATGTACGCTTAATAATTTAAAAGATATAAACGCAAATTAAAGCTGCTATTATAAGCGCAGTGTTAAAATGCACAAATGTCGGTATGCAAGTATCTTTTATGTGATTGTGTTGATTATCTGCATTCAATCCTGCAGTTGGACCTAATGTTGTATCTGAAGCAGGAGACCCAGCATCGCCCAATGCAGCAGCAGCACAAAGCAAAACTATTATAGCAGGTGTTGAAAAGCCTAATTTAGCGCACAACGGGACAAATAAAACCGCTAAAATCGGTATTGTACCAAAAGATGAACCTATTCCAATTGTAATCAAAAGTCCGATAAATAATATCGCACAAGATGCCAATAATTTTGAATTTTCAACCAAAGGCAAGATAGAATTGAGCAAAGATTCTATGCCCCCTGTTTGTTTTAATACAAGAGCATATCCGGCACAAACAAGCATTACAAAAGCAATATAGCCCATAAGTCCGACACCTTCATTCATTAAAAAATCCATTTTCTTATGAGAAACTGCTCTAAATCCAAAAATCACACATAAACCAATTAACGCACCTAAAGGCAAAGAACCGCTTATAATCTGAACAATCAAAGTAACAACAGCGCCCAAAAGCGTGATATAGTGCTTTTTATTGAGTTTATCATTTTGATTTTCCAATATTACTTCATCTTGATTTTTATATTCTCTGGGCTTTCTATATGTTATAAAAACTGCAATTAATAACGCTATAAACATTGCAAAACCCAAAATCCAGCTATAGTGCCAAACATCAGTTTTTAAAACTTTAATTCCATTTTGAGTCATATTATCTGCAATAAGCCCTTGAAATATAAGACCAAAACCCAACGGCAATGATATATAAGGAGCTTTTAAGCCAAAAGCTAACGAACAAGCAATTAAGCGCCTATCTATTTTTAATTTATTCATTAAAGATAACAATGGAGGTATTAAAATTGTTATAAATGCAATATGTACAGGAACCAAATTCTGCGACATTATTGAAATTACAACCAAAATAGCAATAAGAAGATATTTATTTCCTTTTATGAAATTTGCTATTTTGATAGATAAAACTTGAGCTAACCCCGTATGCGTCATTGCAGCAGCTAAAGCCCCAAGCAAAATATAGCTAAGTGCAGTTTCTGAATTTTGCCCCATGCCTTGGATAAATAAATCCATTATTTCAGATATAGGCATTTTTGCTAGCATGCCTGCAATTATTGCACTAATCATTAAAGAAAAAAGCACATTAATCTTGAACAAACATAGAATACATAACGCTATTACAGATATTAAAACAGGGTTAAATTCCATAAGAAAATATTACCATGAAAATCATATTTCGTTAATTTTATATATACACATCCTTGTATCTTTTGAAAAATCAACCAATTTCAAATAATAACTTTTATTTTTTGTTTTAAAAATAAAGTCTCCATTTTCTTTTGGTATAGATATAAGATTTTTTAATTTAAGTTTTATAGGCGAATCAATAACAAGCAAATAAGAATTTTCATTTAAATAACTAGAAAATTCATCAAAATCAATTAACTCATGTTCAATTAAAAAAGTATCTTTGATGCTTTCAAAAGAATTTCTTTTTCTGTTATGCAAATCATAAAGAAAAATATTATTTTTTTCCAAATAAACAATTGAAGCAGGATATATATCACTCCACCAATCAAGCGCAAAAAGTTTAGCACCTTTAAGCTCGCTATTTTCAATTATCTGATTTGCAATTAGCTTGCTTTTAGATGAATATATATAATTCATTTTTCCATCCTCTAAAACCGCATTTGGAAAAAGAAAAAGAATTAAAATCAAAACAAATAAACCTTTTGCAAATTTTATTTTCAAAATTTTTCTTCCAAAAATCCAAAAGAAAATAATAAAATAAACAAAATAAAAATAATGATTCCAATGATTTCCGCTATAAACCATTAAAAACACATAAGACAAGGTTAAATATGTCGTTAAAATAAAGAAAAAACCCTGTTTTGTATTTTTAAATATGGTAAAAATGTAATAATAAAAGGCAACTGTTGTAACCGCATGTAAAATTAAAGGAAATAAATTCAAAGCTTGAGGAAAAATAACATAACCGAATAAAGTACTTAAAACCATCAAATAATCATTTTTAGGAATACTTCTTAAACCAATAAATTGTGCTATTATTAG
>CALUZF010000018.1 GCA_944325165.1 Candidatus Gastranaerophilales bacterium | reverse complement strand
CGTTAATTTTGGTTCGTATAAATCTGAAACAGATTATGGTTTAATAGACGGCTTTAAATGGAATTTCTTTAATCGAGGCGAAAATCAGCCTCTGGTGCAGATAAAATCCGAAACTAAAGAAGAACAAGAACGAATTGAAAGAGAAAAAAATAAACCTAAAGAAGAGCAAGATGATGTAAGATTATATCGTTTTATGCTTGAAAACACTGTTGCTTTTTAGGTTTCTTCCGTTTTTTCTTCTATAGCGGGTTCTGCATTAAAAATTGAGCTTTCTTCTTCTTGAGTGGTGTTTTGAGTTATTGTTTCGCTATTTTCGTTATTTTTTTCGTTTTCGCTATTAAGCTCTTGTGCTTCTATTATAGGGGCGTCTTCAACGTATTCTATAGTTTCGCTTGGGTTATAAGGCTCTCCTAAGATTAATTCGAGATTATGTTTCGCTTCTTTATGCTCTGGTTCAACATCAAGAGCTTTTTTGTAGAATTTTATTGCTCTTTCAGTGTCTCCAACAAGCTCATAAGCTAATGCTAAATTATATAGAGTATCAGCATTATCAGGAATATATTTTAAAACAGCATTAAATTGTTCGATACTTTGAGCATATTCTAATTCTTTTGTAAGGCTTATAGCGTAGGCAATTCTTGCTTGTGTATTCATAGGATTGATATTTACGGCATCATAAAATGCAATTTTAGCATTTTTGGTTGAACCCATCTCATCATAAGCACATCCTAAACCGAAGTAATACATTGATTCTTGAGGTTTGATAGCAATTGCTCTTTTAAAGTGGGCAATTGAGTCTTGGAAGCTTTTTATGTAATAATTACATTTGCCTAATTGCCAATAAACTTCGTCGTTTTCTTCATCATATTTTAATGCTTCAAAGAATTTATCAAATGCTTGATTATATTCGCCTTTTTTAAATAAATCTTGTGCCCAAGCGCAAATTAAATTGGAAATATATTTTATGATAATTTCACTTTGTTCGCTTGGAAGCTCGCCTAAGAGCTTATTGTAAATATTAACTCCGATTTGAAATTCTCCCACTAAAGTGTATGCTTGAGCTAATGTAAAAGCGAAAGATGTTTCTTTAGGATTTTGTGTTAGTAAATCTTTTAAAAGACTTATTGCTTCTCTATATTGACCGTTTTTAAGCATTGCATTACATAATTCATTTTGGTGATATAGATAGTTAATGCTTGATGAATCTTCAAGAGAAATTATTTTGTTGTATGCTTCGATTGCTTCTGGCCAATTTTCAAGAGTAACTTGGATTTGAGCGATTTTTTCCAAAATTTCAAAGTCATCTCCCACTATGGAAATGATTTTTTTATAATATTTCAAGCAATCTTGCCAATATTTGTTTTTATATGCTAAATCAGCTAATAAAATCAATACTTCAAGATTATCTTCATCAGCTTTATGAATTTCTTCATACATTTGGAAAGATTTTTCATTGTCATTTATTTTTAAATATAAATCTGCAAGAGTGTATTTTAGCTCTATTATTCTCGCTTCATCAACTTCCGCTTCTAAAATCATTTGATACATTTCAATTGATTTTTCGTAGTCTTGAATTTCATCATATAATTTTGCTAAGGCTTCAACTGCTTCAATATTTCCGCTATCATACATTAAAATTTGTTCATAATGGTCTATTGCCTTAGATTTTGGACCGTTTTCACTGTAATATTTTGCTAAAATTTGTTGAGTTTCAATATCATAGGAATTTATATTCAAAAGCGCTTCATAGTGCATAATTGCCATTTGCTCATTCCCTGATTCCATAAGAGATTGAGCTAAAATTCTTCTTAATTCTATGTCACCATAGTTTTTGGCTAGTTCTCTTTGGGCATATCTTTGAAGCTCTGCGTGTAACCCTTGGTCGTATAGCTTTCTGCAACGGTCCAAGGCATTATCATATATAGGTTCTTTTGCGGGTTCTTCCCTTTTTTCTTCACTTATTGTGTTTGTAATGAAGATATAATGTAGCCAAAAGACTGTTCCTATAAATAATACTAATCCTATGATAAGAAGAATATTCATAATTACAATTATACTATTTGCATGCTTATTAGTAAACTAGGATAAATTAAGTATTTTTCTTTACTTTAAGCAAAAAAATATTAAAATTAGTAATATGAAAAAGATATTTTTTGTGATTTTTATTTTATTTTTTTCAATTTCTCAATTGAAAGCAGCGGAAATGCTTGATGTTGATTATGATTTTATCGATACTGCTTTTGATGGGATAAAACCCGTTACTGATAAAGAATTTAATGATACTATTAATAAATTAACTCCTCAACCTATAGAAAATACTTTTGGGGCTAAATTAAAGGCTTTTCTATTTGGAAGAAAATATGGAGTTGAGCCTCAAGCAAAAGGTCAAGACAAGCAAATTGATATAGGTGGTGAGACTAAAGCAATTCAAGACCTTAAAAATGGGGTTTATTATATTAAATTGCTCGTTTCAATTATTGGTGAAGAAAATAAAATTATTCCTTTGGGTAACTATAAAATCCAAGAGAAAATGGTTGATAATAAGCCTATGCTAGTTTTTTATCAAGGACATCAAGAAATTGGCATGTTAAAATTAAAGCTTTTTGAAGATACTTTGAAAAAAGAGAATGATTTAGTTTATTCAAGGGTAGATATTGTGTCTGATGAATATGTAAGGATAGTGTATTCAACTTTGTCTGATACAAAATGTGCGCTAGCAAGAGTGTATTTGCAAAACTAAATTTTGCATAATATAATTTATTTAAGATGAAATAAAGGTATTAATATGAATTGTGCAATTTTAGTGGGAAGAGTAGGACAAGATCCTGAGATTAAATATTTTGAAAGCGGAAAAAGTAAAACAACTTTTTCAATAGCAGTGGACAGATGGAATCCAAAAACTAAACAAAGAGAGGCTGATTGGTTTAATATTCAGCTTTGGGATAAAAAAGCAGAATCTGCTGCTGAATGGATTAAAAAAGGTTCAATGGTATCAATCGAAGGTAGAATTCTGGTATCAAAATGGCAAGCTCCTGATGGGGAAATGGTTGAAAGATATCTAATTAATGCTACAGATTTTGGTTTTGTAGGTGGCAAAAAGGACGCTCAAGCGCAATAGCGGGGTGTTATGTCGATAGTTGATTCTACAGTTATAATAGCCGATGACCTTACAGGCGCAAATGATACTGCTTTGCAATTTTTTAAAAAGAGTAAAAATGCAAAGATACTTTTTGATTGTAATTATGATTTTAAAAATGATAATATTACTAAGGTTTGGTCAATTTCAACGGAAAGTAGAAATGTAGATAAACAAACTGCGCTTGATAGAACAGTTAAAGTTATAGAAAAATTAAAAGAAATTTTATCTGTTGATAATATTTATAAAAAAATAGATTCAACCCTTAGAGGCAATATAGGCATTGAAATTGTGGCAATGCTTGAAGCAACAGGAAAAGATGCTGCTATTGTTGCACCTGCTTATATTGAAGAAAATAGAACAACAATCGGTGCTTATCAATTATTGGGAGGTGTTGCAATTGAGCGTACTCAATGCGCGCTTGATCCTAAAGCGCCTATTTTTGAATCGTATATTCCTGATATTTTAAAGAAAGATTTAAATCCTCAATTACATTCTTATATAGGAACAATTGGTTTTAATGTTATTACAAAAGGCGCAGGGCCTATCGTTCTTAAAATAAATGAGCTTATTCAAAGCGGTAAAAAAATTATTGTAGTCGATGCTATGTCAAATACTGATTTAGAACAGATTGCTCTTGCTATTAATAAAAGCTCTTATGATATTTTGCCTTGCGGTAGTGCAGGCTTGGCGAGTGCAATAAGCAAAATTGAGGATGAAGATTTTCAAAATAGAATATCATTCAAGGTTCCTAAAATACCAAGATTTATAGTTTCGGGTT
Organism: Candidatus Gastranaerophilales bacterium; assembly: GCA_944325165.1. Classification (GTDB taxonomy): domain Bacteria; phylum Cyanobacteriota; class Vampirovibrionia; order Gastranaerophilales; family Gastranaerophilaceae; genus RUG14156. The sequence continues at coordinate 14,254 of CALUZF010000018.1, read as the reverse complement.
CTGCAACACAATTAACTTTGAAACAAATCGGCAATTTAAAAGAAAATAAAAAAGAAATATTTTTTGTTGATTTGGAAATAAAAGATATCGTATATGGAATAAATGATGAATTAGTTGAAAGTATAGTTGAAAATATCGAGAAAGGTAATGATGTTGCGATTCATTCTTCCTATATAAATCGAGAAATTTTAGATGAAGAAGATTTGAATTTATTAATTGATGCGGGTATTTCAAAGCAAGAATTTGCAACAAGAATTACTGATTTTCTTTCCGAGCTTGTTGATTTGGTTAATTTGAGGACGGATTTTATTTTGATTATTGTTGGCGGAGAAACATCATACAAATGTGCAATTAAAATAAATTCGACTTATTTAAATATTTTAGATGTTATTTTGCCTGCAGTACCTTTATGTATAGATAAAAATAATAAGTTTATAGTTACAAAATCGGGTAATTTTGGCACAATTAACACATTGTCTGAAATAATAGATTATTTTGATAAAAAACGTGATGAAAACATATAAAATAGCGATTACAACAGGGGATAAAAGAGGAATAGGCAAAGAAATAGTAAAAAAAGCTTTGGATAGGCTTCCTTTTTTGAAAGACGATATTTTAATAATCGGCGAAAAGATTGATGTTGATTATGATTTTATAGAAATTGCCGAAAAAGAAAATGGTAAATTTTGCTATAAATCGCTTGAATATGCTTGTAATTTAGCTAAAGAGGGCAAAATTAAAGGAATAGTGACTGCTCCTGTTTCAAAATATGAGCTTCATAAATCAAATTATAATTTTTCAGGTCAAACTGAAATTATTGAAAGCTTATTAGCGCATGATAATCAAAAAGCACAGATGATTTTTATAGCAAATGATTTAAAAGTTATGCTTTTAACTCGTCATTGTGCGCTTAATGAAGTTAAATTAAACATCGAAGATGTTATTTTGCAAACTGAAATTTTAAATAATTTTTTATATGAAAAATATAAAATACAAAGACCAAAAATTGCTTTATGCGCCCTAAATCCTCATTGCGGCGAGGGTGGAATTTTGGGTAGAGAAGAAATTGAAGTCTTAAATCCTGCGGTTGAAGTTTTATTAAAAAAGGGCATAGATATTACTTATCCGATTAGTGCGGATGCATTATTTGCAAAAGTTGGAAAAGAATATTTGAATAATAAAAAATTAAGCTATGACGCTATTTTAGCTTGTTATCATGACCAAGGACTTTGTCCTGTTAAAGCTTTAGCTTTTGATAAAGCAATTAATACAACCATAGGTCTTGATATAATAAGAACTTCGCCTTCATCGGGTACTGCTTATGATATAGCGGGTAAAAATATAGCCGATTGCTCAAGTATGGAAGAAGCAATAAAATTAGCTCTAAAGTTAGCTGTTTAGTTTATTTAAGATTGTCTTTGTTTATTCCAAAAAGCTCTAAGTAATCATAAACGGGACCTGCTTTGTTTTCTTTTATCCAGCTAAAGTCCTCATTAATAGCGTCTTTAACCATGGTTGAATAGGTTAATTTATGATTATAGTAAATATCAAGACCTTTTTTGATTGCTTCATAGAATTCTTGAGCGTTTAGGGGTTTTTGTTTATCGGTTAATATGCCGTTAAATTTATTGTTACGATTTATTGTATCAACCAAACCGCCCGTAGCTGAAGCAATGATAGGAGTTCCTAAAGCTAAGGATTCGCTTTGAGTAAGACCGCAAGGTTCAAATTTGCTAGGTATTAGAAAATAATCAGCTCCTGCCATCATTGCTGCCATAGGTGCAAAACCGTGCGCAAAAAGAACTCTGTCGTTATCTTCTTTAGATAATTTTTTATTTTTTAAATCTTCAATAATTTTTCTTTGAGTGCCGCCTTCGCCATCTGCACCTGCGATATAAAATATAGGTTTATTGTGTCCTTTGAAATCTTTTTCCCAATTATCAAAAAGGAGTTTTATCGCATCACAGATTATATCGACGCCTTTTTGCGAAACTAATCTTCCTCCGGACATTAAAATCGGGGTTTCTTTTAGCTCTTGCGGGGTCAATATAGGTAAGTTTGTATTTTGTTCACCATCATAAAATTCAAGCCTTGAAGTTAGGGATTTAATTTTTTCGATTTCTTCATCTGAACAATTATAAGAAAGCGCAAAAGGAAGAATAAAATTTTGATATAAATTAATTTTATTTCTAAGTCTTTTTTGTTCTATTTCTTGCGTTAAATCTGTTTTCTTGTATGCTTCAAATTCAAGTCCTGTTGTTTTTTTGATATCATCCTTTTTGGTTTCTATTGATAAATTATTGAAGTCGTTTCCGTTTATAATTCCTATTAATTTACCAGCTTTCGCTTTTTGAACTAAAGCCCATTGCAAAACGTATGATAAATTGGCATGTTGCGGTGAAATTAATTCATTGGCATAATTTTGAGATACAGGATTAAAGTAATCTGATAAAACTATACCCATGTTTAAAAAGTTTGTATAGTTTTCTCCATCTCTTTGATATTCCATAACTAATACATTATCGAGTGCTTTTAAGCCTTCATCGGTTTCATCAACACTGCTTGCTTTTAGTTGTGCATTCGATACGATGTCATAAGCATATTTATCAAATAAAGTATTTAATATATTTGATGTTGAAGATTTTTTCTGATAGTAATCATTATTATTTTGAGTTGAGCCTTGATATGTTGCATTATGACCAATGGTAATAATCCTCATATTTTTTAATTTTTCGGCTGTTTCATCGCTTAGTTGATTATAAGCATTTTCCATTACTGCTTTATATCTTAATAATGCAACTGTTGGGCTTGCTTGCCAATCGTTTAAAATCATTCCATCGGGTGCTTTAATGCTTTCAAATGCTTTTTTGTTGCTTATTTTGATTGATTTTGCTGATTTTGAGCCTTCAAATTTTAATTTTGCAAATTCATATACGGCTTTTGACATTAGTGCGAATTTTTCTGGTTCTTCGGTTTTTGAATTACCTTCATAAATTGTGCCGTCAAAATAGTTATCTGCTTGTATCAGTATAAGTTGTCTTGAATTGTCGTCTTCATATAGATAATAGCTTACGGGTATTGTTTTTGCGATACCGTTTTTATAAACATCCATTTTTATAGTTGCTATTTTTTTAAGGGGCATTTTTTTATCTTTGTAAGTGTATGTGTAGGTTTTATCATCTGTTTGATTATTTGATACTTCAAGCGTTGATATTCCTTCATTTAAATACATAGGAACAAAAGCGGGCATATTAACCCCTATTTTTTCAGAATTATTCCTTATCTCGGGTGGAACTGAGCCTAAACCGCCCTCTTTAATCGGCGCAAATTCTGATGTAATTGACCAAATAGTTGGATTTTGTTTTGTTAGAGGAGGCAAAGGGGTGCTTGAGGTTAATTTTTCATATCCTATATTTTGTATGTAATCTATTGCTTTTGCGTATTTTTGAGAGTTTTTATTTAGAGCGTTATTTTGTTTTAAAAGGAGAATGTCATGAAAATATCCGGCATGTTTATTTAATGTCGGGTTTATTTGAGTTCTTTTTATTTCATTTAATTCATTTCCTTGAGTTTTAAGGGCTTGTTGGCTTGGAGCTTTGCCATTTTTTATTTCATCAAGTTTTTGATTTATTTCTATACTATCAAGCTCATTTTTTGTATAAATGCCATAACCGCCAAGAGCAAGCAAGGCAAGCAATATATCTTTATTATTTTTGTTATTTATTTTTTCTTGAAGTTTATTGTTTTTAGCTCCTATTAAAATTCCTATACCAAGTCCTGCTAATCCTATAATAGCAGCGAATATAAACGGCAGAGCTTTTTTAAATTTTGTTTTAGTTTCTTTATGAGGAATTTCATTTATTTCTTTAGTTTTTTTTTGAAAATGTATTTGGTTATTTTTATAACCAAAATTAATCGGAGAAATTCTCATAGTGCAAATTTCCTATTATTCTAACAACACAAATTTGATACCCTAACAAGTCTAGTATAGGGTAATTTTACTATAAAAAAGGACTTGTGTAAACTTTATCGAGCTATATTTAAGAAAAACCTTTTGATTTTTGTAAAAATATCAACATTTAAATCTTGTTTTTCTATGGTTAAAAATGAATAGGGTTCGGGTTGTGTTGTTCTTTTATATTCGATATCTTTATTTCCAAAAAGCATTACATATATTGGCTGGTAGCCATCGGGAATTTGTAAATATTCGCAAAATTCGGGGAATAATTTTAATACAGCATAAGCATATCCGCACCAGCAAGTGCCTATATTGAGTGAATTTGCGTATAATTCAAAGTATGATAGTGCAATAACACCGTCTTGATTAGGACAAGAAGAATTAATAGGAGCGCATGCAACCACAAGATGAGGCGCACCTCTAAAAATAACATCATTTCCTTTAAGAATTGCATTTTTCATTTTTTCAAATTTTTTAAATTTTTCGGATAAAAATTTAACAGGTTTTTTGTTGAAAAAATTAACGATAGTTGTATTAACTTTTGCTCTAAAATCGTTCATAACATCAATATCTTCAATGAATGAAAAATGAAGTCTATGATTGTTTTTGCCTGTGGGGACATAATTCAACATATCTTTTAATTTTTGGATTTTTTCTTTTGAAACATTCTCTTGTTTATATTTTCTGATGCTTCTTCTTGATTGAATTAGATTTAAAATATCATCGGGGTTAATTTGTCTTATTTCGCTAGAATTTTGAGCTTCTTTTCCCATAATGGAAATTGTTCCAACGGGGCAAATTGCAAGACAATGTTGACATTTCATACAGTTTTTCGGTTTATCCATTTTTGGAGAATTATAATCATCATTTGCTAGTGCGCAAGTAGGGCAATTTTCAATGCATAATCCGCATTTTATACATTTTTCATAGTCAACTTTAAATTTATGATTCATAAAACCCTCCAAATATTTCGATAAATTAATAATATCATATAATTTGCTTACTTAAAAATATAAAATAGTATATAATCGAGCTATGGATTTAAGCTCGTCTAAAATTTTTGATTTTATTCGTGACGCTTGGGGGGCGATTAATTATTCTCGCTTTATGGAAAAAAGAAATAAAGCAATTTTACCTTTGAGGTATTTTTTCGAGCTTACTTATTTATGTAATTTAAATTGCCCTTATTGTTATGTTGGTACAAATAGAGTAAAAAATGAGCTAAATACATCTCAATGGTTTGATATTATAAAACAAATTCCTTTTTATTCTCTTGTAACTTTGGTTGGGGGTGAACCTTTAATTAGGCCTGATTTTTGCGATATTTTGCTTGAGGTTTCAAAAAAGACTTTAGGTAAGGTTAATGTTGTTACAAATGGGGTTTTGATTGATGATAAGATAATTAATGCTTTTATAAAATCGAAAATGTTGTTGTTGAGCGTATCATTGGATGGTTGGGGAAAAAACCACGATAAAAATAGAAACAAAGAAGGAATTTTTGATAAAATCATTGGTAATTTAGAAAATTTAGCGGAGCAATGCAAAAATTCTCGTAGTAATTTAGCAATTGATATTAAAACAATTGTTCTAAAAGATAATTTAGAAGATATTTTAAAGCTTTATCAATATTGCACAAATAAAGGTTTTGATTATCTTTCAATTTCTTTTTTAAGAAATAATAATCTGAAACAAAATTCAAATTTGTATGATAGTTTTGATGAGGTTTTTTATAAAAAAAATTATCCTATTGAGCTTTATTTTGATTTGGATAAATTTGAAGAAATTTATCTTGAAATTCAAAAAATGAAAAAATATTCCAAAACAAAAATTCGCTTTGCGCCTAAGTTTGATAATTCTGATAGCAAAAAAGAGTTTGATTTAATTAAAAAATTTTTTACTCAATACAATGATAAAAATGTAGCTGATATTTATAAACCTTGTTTGTATCCTTATTCTAACGCTATAATTAACCCATCTGGGGATGTTTATCCTTGTTTATCTTATAAAATGGGCAATTTAAAAGAAAATACTTTAAAAGAGATAATTAATTCACCAAAATATTGTTGTTTTAGAAAAAATTTAAAGTATTCCAAAGTTTTTTCGGCTTGTCAGATGTGTTGCGAATTGAAAGTTAGAGATTTAGATTAATTTTATCTATCTTATTTGACATGGTGTAATAATAATCCTAAAATATTATTGGGATAGAATATGAGCAAATTTTTGCAAGATATCGAAGATAAAAATATATCTAAGATGAAAGAGTTTTTGCTGGACTCTTTTTTTAGCCATATCTGTTCTGATAAACTTTTTAATAACAAAGAATTAAATAATATTCATAAATTTTTTATTGCTTCAAAATCTTTTGATATGGTTTCAATTGCTATGTCTTATATGGCAATTAATAATTATAAGCAAGGTGCAAGATATTATCAGACTCTTAGTCTTTTAAATGATGCTAAGTATCTTGCAAATTCATCTAATGATTTGGTTGCTCAAAAAATTAATCTTTTTTGCTCCGGTTTAATTGAATATTATGAAAAAAATATTGAAGTTTCGCTTAATTTGATAAAGGCTAGTTTATATATCAAGACTTTATCTAAATATAATTTTGATGAGGCGATTTTAAAATATAAACAAAGAATTGAAAATGAAAATCAGCAAAAAATAATATCTTCGACACCGCCATCTTTTATCCCGAATGAAATTAAAGATGATGCTCTTTTAGCGCTTTTGCAAGTCGGAAGAACAATAGCGATAGAAACAAATATCGATTCATTATTGACAATAATAGCTCAACAAATTCAACAAGCTCTGCAAGCAGACAGATGTACGGTGTTTTTGCTTGATGATGAGCATAATGAATTATGGAGCAAAGTTGCGCTTGGTTTAGAAATGCAAGAAATAAGATTTGCCGCAAATAAAGGCTTAGCAGGTCATGTTGCTATGAGCGGCGAAACGATTAATATAAAAAATGCTTACGAAAGCGAATATTTTAATAAAGATATAGATATGCAAACAGGATATAAAACAAGAAATATCCTTTGTATGCCTATTCGTAACCTATCCCATCAGATTGTTGGTGTTTTTCAAGTTTTGAATAAATTTAGCGGTGATTTTACGCAAAAAGATGAAGATTTATTGATTGCAATAGGTTCATCAGCAGGTATTGCGCTTGAAAATGCCAATTTGTTTTCTAAGCAAAAAAAATTAATTGAAGAACAGAAAAAATTATTCTCAAGCTTTATTAATACCCTTTCAGTATCCATAGATGCTCGTGATAAAATTACTTCGGGTCATTCAAAAAGGGTTACTTTATATGCTGAATTGATTTGCGAAAAATGTAAATTATCAGAAGAAGAAAAAGAAATAATTAAAAATGCTTCACTTTTACATGACATTGGAAAAATAGGTATAAAAGATTCTGTATTGCAAAAAGAAGGAAAATTAACCCCTGAAGAATATGAACATATTAAAGAGCATGTTCGCTTAACTCATAATATTTTAAGTAAAGTTTATATTACTAATAATTTTAAAAATGTTGCAAATATTGCTTCATCCCATCATGAAAAATATGACGGTACAGGTTATTTTAAAGGTTTAAAAGGAGAACAAATTCCTTTGGGCGGAAGAATTTTGGCTGTTTGCGACGTGTTCGATGCTATTACATCAAAAAGACACTATCGTGATAAAATGCAGATAAAAGATGCTCTAAAGATAATGGTTGATGGCAGAAATGCTCATTTTGACGAGAATTTAGTTAATGCATTTATGTCAATTTCTGTTTATGAAATATTGAAAATTATAGTAAATGATGTAAATTGTGATTTTAAAGATGATAAAATTTTATTAAAAGAGTTTAATTTATTTGAATTGTATGATATTCTTAATATGGAAGAGGATTCCATCACAGAAAAACAAAAAGAGTTGATTAAGACATTCGATAAATATTACTACTACAATTCAAAGGGTTAATTTGGTTTGTTAAAAGAAGTAAGAAAAAATTTTATTATATCTTTGTTTGTCATTTTGGGTTTAGTTAATCCTATAATGGCTCAAAGTGATGATTTGCTTATTCCTGTTAAATCTGATATTAACCACGCTACAAAAGCAAATTCAAGTATTTTTAATTTAGCAAATATTGTAGATAGCTTTTTAACCAACGATAATACTCAAAACGATTCTGCTATTGATGAAAAATCAAAAGTAAGAAAAGAGTTTATATCAATAACTTCAAAATTTAATCAAGGAAATGCAAAAGTTGCTTATGATGAATATTCAAAGCTTATAGCTAAAGTTCAAAATGATACGTCATTATTGGCTTTATCAAAAGTTTTTTATGAAATAGGTTTCTTTTCATTAGGCGATAAAGCTATTGAGAAGATTGTCTATAAAAATCAATTTTATGATAACATTTTAGATTTGGAAGCAAGTTATAAACCAAAAACAAGTTTAACAGACGAAGAAGAAATATATTTTGCAAAAGCTTATTCAAATATTTATTTTAACAATAGCGCAGATGAAACGATTGCAGAGCTTTTAGAAAAGAAAACCCAATATATTAAAAATGATTTTTATAATTCTATTCTTGCTCGTGCTTATTTTGAAACAAGACAGTATAATCTTGCGCTTAATACGATAAATAAAGCGATTTCGCTAAATCCTTCCAATATCAGTTATCAAATTTTTAAAGTTGAAACATTGATACAAAATAAGAAATACTCTGAAGCAAAAAAATTAATTGAAAAAATAGAAAAAACAAAATTATTAATAACATATAAACCAAAACTTGAGATATTGAATGAAATTGTTTTGGCGCAAGTTTCTTCAAATTCAAGCGAGAAAAAGTATCATATAGCAAATAAAAACTTTCTTGAAGGCAACTTTGAAAAAGTGAAAAAAGATTGTTTAAATATTTTAAATTTTGATAAAGATAATGATAAAATTACATCCCTGTATGCTAAAAGCGAGCTTGCTTTAGGTAATGTTGAGCGAGCTAATGTTTATTTTGTAAATTCATATAAAATTGATAAAAATAATCTTGATACGCTAATTGGTTTAGGGGATATCAGATATCTTCACGGTGATTATAAAAATGCGATAAAGATGTATAAAAAAGCAAGAAGCAAAGATAGCAAAAATTATGAAATTATAATTAAACTTGCTCTTGCGCAAAGACAATATGCAAAATATCCTAAAGAAATAAAAAAACTTGAGCTTTTGCTTGATAAAATGCCTAAAAATGATTATTTAGCTTATTATAATTGTGCGATAAGTGTTGCTCAAAAAAATTCTGTTTTAAAAGAAGATTATCTAAAAAGAGCGCTTGGAGTTAATCCATTGTATGAAAATGCATTGGGTGAATTGATTGAGCTGAATTTGAAAAATAAAAATTATAAAGTTGCAAAAGGTTTAATTTATAATGTTTCATTTACTTTAGAGAAAAATTACTATTATTATTATCTTTGCGCGCTATATAGCCAAGCTATGAATAAAAAAGATGAAGCAATTCAATTTTTTAAGACTTCATTGAATTTAAATCCTGCTTTTGAAATAGCTAATACAAAGCTTTTAAAATTAATTCCCGATAATTTCAGCGAGGATATATAATGGTTGTATCAACTAAAAGTGCAACCATTATCGGTTTAAATGTTTATGAGATTGATATTGAAGTAGATACAATTAATTCAATTCCTCAAGTTTCAATTATAGGTTTGCCTGATACAGCGATTTCTGAAGCAAAAGAACGTCTTAGACTTGCAATTAAAAATTCGGGGTATTCTTTTCCTCAAGTAAAAGTCGTTATAAATCTTGCACCTGCTGATTTAAAAAAAGAAGGCTCATCTTATGATTTAGCTATGGCGGTGGGGATTTTAGCAAAAGAAGGAATAATAAAAGATTTTAATAATAATGAGATTGCTTTTTTAGGAGAATTATCCCTAGATGGTTCAATTAGAGCGGTAAACGGGGTTTTGCCCATTGTTTGCGGTTTGGCTGAGCTTGGGTTTAAAAAAGTAATTCTAGCTAATGATAATCTTAAGGAAGCTAGTTTTATAGATAATATAGAGCCTTTAGGGGCGGATAATTTATCTCAAGTTGTTGAATATTTGAATAATAACTGTGAATTGAAAAAATTAAAGCAAAATATTGATGATTATTTAAATCAAGAACATAATTTTGATGTTGATTTTTCACATGTTAAAGGTCAAGCCGTTGCAAAAAAAGCTTTAGAAATAGCGGCAGCAGGTGCGCATAACGTTTTAATGTCAGGTTCACCAGGCTCGGGTAAAACAATGCTTGCTAAGGCATTTATGTCAATTTTGCCTCCTTTGACTACAAAAGAAGCGATTGAATTAACTAAAATTTATTCTATTTGCGGACTTTTGGATAGGAAAAATCCCTTGATTACTCAAAGGCCATATAGAGCGCCTCATCATAGTGCAAGTGCTGTAGGTATTATTGGTGGTGGCTCAAATCCAAAACCTGGGGAGATTACCTTAGCTCATAGAGGGGTTTTATTTTTAGATGAAATGGTTGAATTTCCAAGGTCAACTTTGGAAGTTTTAAGACAACCTATTGAAGATAATGTTGTTACAATTTCAAGAGCTCAAACAAGCGTTCAATATCCTGCTAATTTTATTTTGATTGGTGCGATGAATCCTTGTCCTTGCGGTTTTTTGGGAGATTCAAGAAAAAGATGTACATGCTCTGAAGCAATGATTAATCGTTATAAATCAAGGTTATCGGGGCCATTATTGGATAGAATTGATATTCAATTAAAAGTTCAAAGATTATCTGATGATGAATTATTATCAAATAACAATGAAGCGCAAAAGTCAGCAGACATTAGAAAAAGAGTTATAAAAGCAAGAAAAATCCAGCTTGAGCGATATAAAAATGATAATATTTTAACTAATAGCGAGCTAAATTCTAAATTAATAAAAAAATATTGTAAAATTGACGATGCTACAAAACAATTTTTAAAAAATGCTATAAATCAATTTAATTTATCAGCCAGAGCCTATGATAGAATTCTTAAAATTTCAAGAACTATTGCCGATTTAGATGAAAAAGAAAATATTGAATTAAACCACGTAGCTCAAGCACTTCAAATGAGAAGTTTTTAATTTGCAAAAATCGCATTTTATGGTTATCATATTTGTGTTAAATAATATAAGAGGAAAATAATGTCATCTTCCGAGCGCAGTATTGAGCAAAACGACATAGAAATATCAGATAGTAAAGAAATACAAGAAGTAACTGACGAGAAAAAGAGGATAGATAATACCAAAAGAAGAGCAATTATTAGGGCTTTTTTAGCTAATATCGGTATTGCTTTGGTAAAATTGGTATGTTTTTTGGTTTCTCGAAGCTCTGCAATGTTAGCAGAAGCAATTCATTCGGGAGTCGATTCCTTTAATAGTATTTGTCTTTGGATAGGTGTTAAAAGAGGTGCAAAGCCTGCTGATAGTGAACATCCGTTTGGTTATGGTTTAGAAGCTAATATTTGGGCAATGTTAGCATCTTTATTAATGCTTTTAGGTGCCGGAGTTGCAATGTATCATGGGGCTGAAAAGTTTATTCATCCGCATGGGATAGATGATTTATTAAAAAATTATAATTATATTGCAATAGCTCTTTTGATAAGTATGTTTTTTGAAGCTTGGGCAGTATCGAGCGCTGCGAGTGCTGTATTGGATGAAATGCAGATAAGCGAAAAAAATATACTAAAAAAATTCTTCATTTCTTTAAAACATATTAAAAAAATACAATCTCCAACAACAAAATTTGTTTGGTTTGAAGATAGTGCAGCTTTTATCGGTGTATTTATAGCTTTATTTGCGCTAACTTTATCGAAGTTTGCCATGCCTTATGAATTGGCGCATATTCCTGATGCTGTTGCTTCAATTATAATCGGTTTTATTTTGTTATGTTTGGCATTTTTTCTATTGAAAAACAATGTTAATGTATTAACTGTTCAATCAGCTGAACCCAGAGTTGAAGAAATTATCAGAAATGTTGCAAGTACAATTTATGGAATTAGTCAAGTTGTTGAATTAAAAACAATAGATTTAGGTTCAACAGGCGTTGTTATTAATATGACTATCGAGGTTGATCCTGAAACGCAGATGAAAGATGCTGATGATATTGCTCAAATGTTAGAGCGCAAAATAAGAAAATATATAAGAAACGTAAATGACGTTACTATTGAGCTTCAAGCCCATGATGAAGAAAATAATTGGGAAGAAAAATTTGAAAGATTAATCGCTGAAGGTAAAAAAATTAATGCAATAGATAACCATGAAGCAAATATGCTTTCTAATTTCTTTTCTTTTGCTAATGCAGTCGTAAAAGAAATTATGGTGCCTAGAACAGAAATTGTTTTTGCGGATATTCAAAGTTCAATTTATGAAATTGCAGATATAATAATTAACTCTGGTCATACAAGAATACCAATTTATGAAGATAATATTGATAATATTATAGGTGTGATTAATGCTAAGGATGTTTTAAAAGTAATAAAAAATAATAACATTGATGAGAATTTTTCTATTAAATCTATTGTAAGAGATTTATCAATGGTGCCAGAGAATAAGTTTATTTCTGATTTATTGTCTGATTTAACATCCTCAAAAACGCAAATTGCAGCTGTTATGGATGAACATGGTGGTATAGTCGGCATTGTTACTATTGAAGATATTATTGAAGAAATTGTAGGGGAAATTTATGATGAATTTGATAAAATCGAAACCCCAGAAATTGTTAAAATTGATGACAATACTTTGAGTGTTGCTGCAAAAACAAGTATTGAAGATTTTAACGAAAGATTCGACCAAGATATTCCTGATGAAGATTTTCAAACAATAGGCGGTTATGTCTTTGGGTTATTAGGTAGAGAGCCAGAATTAGCTGATGTTGTTGAAGATAAAAATATTAAATATACGATTTTAGAGCTTGATAATATTAAAATTACAAGAATTAAAATGGAAAAAACTTCACCTTTTATCGATAAAATGGAAACACAAGAGGAACAATAATGAAATTAGCAGTTTTAGGACCGGGTTGCTGGGGGCTTACAATAGCAAAATTATTAAATAATAACTTTGATGAGATTTGTGTTTGGGGTAGAGAGCAAGATATTACTCCAATGCTTTTGAATGAGAAAAGAATTGAAAAACCTCTTGCTATACAACTTGATAAGAAAGTTGAAATAACATCAGACTTAGCAAGTGCTGTTAAAGATGCGCAATTTATCCTTCTTGTTGTTGCAACATCTGGTATTCGTCCTGTTTGCGAACAATTAAAAAAAGTTGGAATAAAAGATAATCAAATTCTGGTAAATTTATCAAAAGGTATTGAATTGCCTTCCTTAAAAAGAATGTCTGAAGTTATTTTAGAAGTTTTACCAAATATCAATTTTGCTGTTTTATCTGGCCCAACTTTGGCTCGTGAAATTATTGAAGGTAAACCAACACTAGCTACAGTTGCTTCAAGTGATATAGAAATAGCTAAAAAAGTTCAAAAAGCGCTTAATGTTTCATCATTATTCAGATTATATTCAAGCGATGATTTAATTGGAGTTGAATTAGGCGGAAGTTTGAAAAACGTTATAGCAATTGCATCCGGCTTTGCAAGTGAAATGGGTCTTGGAGATAATTTAAGAGGTTCATTGTTAACTCGTGGTATGGCTGAAATGGTAAGAGTAGGTTGTGCTTTGGGTGCTAAAGCTCAAACATTGTATGGGTTATCCGGCATGGGTGATTTAATTGCAACAGCTTCAAGCCCTTATTCAAGAAATTACACCGTAGGTTCAATGATTGCAAAAGGTAAGAAAATTGATGATATTTTAGCTGAATTAGGCTCAGTAGCAGAAGGCGTTAAAACTTCAAAAGCGCTATGCGAATTAGCTAAAAAATTGAATATTGATACACCTGTTTCAAATGCAATCTATGAAGCAGTTTATACTGATATTACACCAAGAGAAATCTTAGAAAAATTAATGAATAGAAAATTAAAGGAAGAAGATTAATGAAAAAGTTTGTACTTTTTTCTTTTTTGATGATGTTATCATCTGTATTTGCTTATGAGCTTGAAATAGGCAACAGAACTATAACATATAATCCAGATACTTTAAAATTTTATGAAAATTCAATAACATTATCAAAAAAAGAAGTACAAGAGCTTTTTCCTTCTTATGAAGTGATTTTGATTTCTAAATTTGATAAGAATAGAAAATATTATTTAAAAAATTCATTGTTTAAATCAAAGAAAGTTTTACTTTTAAATAATGATACAAGG
>CALUZF010000017.1 GCA_944325165.1 Candidatus Gastranaerophilales bacterium | reverse complement strand
GTTTCGCAAAAATATGTTACATCGCCATCATGAGTTCCATCAATCATCGTCCCATTAGCTCTAATTCCTAAATCCCCGTCCAAATAATACTTATCAGAATTAATAAGTTCTCTTATTGCTGTTAATAGCGCATTATGACCTTTTTTAAATTTCATAATATTTTCATTAGGTGTTGAATTTATTGCAACAGGCAATAATATCGCAGTCAATACTCCGATGACCGCCAAGACTATCATAATCTCAGCCAGCGTAAAACCTTTTTTCATTAATTCTCCTATATTGCTTGTTAGATAATATATAAAATTATATAGATTTAATATATTTATTCAATAGATTAAATATATTATTTATTATATTAAATCTATTTGTTATGAAAAAATAATACAAATATAATTCAATTATGAAAACATCAAAAAACCAATTAGGTGTTCAGATTGGTCAAAAAATTCAAAATTTAAGAAAACAAAAAGGTTTTAGCCAAGAAAAATTTGCTGAAGCAATTAATATTGCAACAACTTCATTGAGCTATATTGAAACAGGCAGAGGGTTTATGACTTTAACTACAATGCAGAAGATTTGCGAAGTTTTAGAAATTGAACCTGTGGAAATATTTCAATTTATTTCTGTTAAATCAAATGAAGAAATGTATTCTTATATATCTTCTAAATTAGAAAATATCAAGGAAAATCCCGAAAGATTAAAATTAGCTTACGATGTTTTTAAAAATATAATTTGATTTTTTATGTACAATCGTACATAATATAATTATGGAAAATTTAACTCAAAAACAAAAGGATTTTTTTGAAAACTTAAAAAATCATTATGGGCAAAATGCTCTATCGAGCTATGAAAAAATTAAAGAAATTTTTGGTTTTAAATCGAAAAATTCAATAAAACAATATTTGGAAGTTTTTAAAAAAGAAGATTTAATCATTCAAAAGGAAGATAAATTATATATTAATCCTAATCAATTTGGAGCACCTTTAGTTTTGACTTCTGTTAAGGCGGGGTTTGCTGCTATTATGGATGATAAAATTGAAAAAAGAATTTCTATGGATGATTTATTGGATATTAATTTACCATCCAGCTTTGTTTTTAGGGTTTCAGGAGATTCGATGTGTGAAATTGGGATTTTAGATGGTGATTATGTAATTATTAAAAAAACTCCCGAAGCCAAAATTAATGATGTGGTTTTGGCTGTTGTAGATAATGAATTTACCTTAAAAACATATAAAAAAGACGCTAAAGGCTATTATTTGCAGCCACAAAATAGAGATTATCCTATTATTCGTCCAAAATATTCACTGAGTATCTTTGGCGTTGCAATAGGAATTGCAAGGAGGTTTTAGTGGATAAAAGAGTGGTTGCTCTTGTTGATTGTAATAATTTTTTTGTTGCCTGCGAAAGATTAAGAAAGCCCGAGCTTTTAAATGTTCCTGTGTGTGTTTTATCAAATAATGACGGTTGTGTTGTTTCAAGGTCAAACGAAGCAAAAAGAATGGGTGTTGAAATGGGTGCACCTTATTTTATCTGCAAAAATCAATTTAAAAAAGTTAAATTTTTATCCGGCGATTTAACTTATTATTGTGAAATATCCAAAAGAGTTATGGATAAATTGTATGATTTTACGCCAGATGTTGAGATTTATTCTATTGATGAAGCGTTTTTAGATTTGACGGGTTTAAGAAAAACCTTTAATTGTTCTTATGAGGAAATAGTTGAAAAAATCGTCTATGAAGTTAAAAGAGATGTTGGGATTGATGTTTCAGTCGGGCTTTCTTATTCAAAAGTTTTAGCCAAATTAGCAAATGACAAAGCAAAAAATCTGCAAAAAAATAAAATTGATAAAAAAACTTATAAAATTGGCTTTAGGCAAATTCAAAAAGAGCTTAAAGAAACGCTTATGTCTGAAGTTTGGGGTGTTGGGAAAAATACAAGTGCATTATTGAAAAAACATTTAGTTCAAACTTGTTATGATTTTGTATCACAAGATGATGTTTGGATTAAGAAAAATTTAGGCAAAGTTGGGCTAGAATTAAAGCAGGAATTGTTGGGTAATTCTATTTATCAAGTTGTAAGCGTTGCTCAAGCTCCAAAATCGATTTCAAGAAGTGAAAGTTTTAAGGAGTTTCAAACAGATAAAAATTATGTTGTAAATGAGCTAAAAAGACATATTCATAAAGTTTGCAAGAAATTAAGGCTAGAGGGCTTGGTTTGCGGTTGTATCGGTGTAATGTTAAGAACGAAAGATTTTCAGGTTTTCGATTGCAAAATAAATCTAATAAATCCTATAAATTCAGAGTTTGAGATTATAAATAAAGCAAAAGAAATGCTTGATAAGATGTTTATTGAAGGGGTGATTTATCGCTCTGTAGGATTTTTTGCAACAAAATTATCTCCTCAAAATTCTCAACAGATATCTTTGTTTGATGGAGAATCTTCTATAAAAAAACATGAATTATCGAAATCTTGGGATAAATTAGAAGAAAGATTTGGAAAAGGGATAATAAAATTAGGAGGCTAATAAAATTAAAGACGGGATGAACCCGTCTTTAGCGAACAATTTTTACTACCTGTTCAGGTAAACTCCTGTATAGTTTTCCATCTTTGTTAATTGCAACAACTTTGACAGTTGCTTCAATGTATGTTTTTTGTGTTTTTTCATCTTTTATTGTTTGTTGAAAAGTTAAATAAAATCTGCCGTAGTCAGATATTTCTGTTTCTATTGTAATTTCATCTTCTAATTTTGCAGAATTTTTGTATTTTATGTTTAATTCTGCAACAGGAAGAACGATATCATTTTTTTCAAGCTCGCTTAATTTAGCACCTTTCTTTTCACAAAGCAATACACGTCCCATTTCAAGCCATCTTAAATAGCTTCCGTGCCATACAACACCATAGGAATCAGTATCTGAATAAAAAACTTTTGCACTAAAAGCATGCTTCATTCTTCAATTTTACCATAAAAATAGCAATACAAGCGATTTTTGGTTAATTTTAAAATATAATTTTAATTTTTGTTTAAATAAAAAATTCCATGTTACAATGAATTTATGTTTGAAGTTCGAGTAGAAACTAATTTTTCATCAGCACATCATTTGCTTAATTATAAGGGCAAATGCGAGAATATGCATGGTCATAATTGGAAAGTTGAAGTCAGCGCAAGGGGTGAAAAATTAGATAAATCAAATATTTTAATCGATTTTAAAACTTTAAAGAAAATAACAAATGAAGTTATGGAATATTTAGATCATAAGGATTTGAATGAATTAGAAGAATTTAAAAATCAAAGCCCAAGTTCTGAATTTATTGCTAAATTTATATATTGTAAAATTAAAGAACAAATTAAAGAAGTCTATCGTGTAAATGTTTGGGAAACTCCAACTTCAAGAGCTAGCTATTTTGAGATAGAGGAATAAAATGCACACATTGCAAGCGGTTATAACAGGCGCTATTCAAGGACTTAGTGAGTTTTTGCCAATTTCAAGTTCGGCGCATATTGTTTTTTCAAATGAATTGTACGGATTGATTACGAAAACTGATATTGCTGGGAATGTTCCTCAAGAAGAGATATTTTTTAATATAATGGTGCATTTGGCAACTTTATTTGCGGTTGTTATTTATTTTTTTAAAGATTTAAAAAAAGTTTTTAAAGATTATATTTTTTCTCTAAAAGAAAAAGAATATCATAATGACAGTTTTAAATTAGTTAATTATATTATTTTATCTACTGTTATTACAGGGATTATCGGACTTTTGATTAAAGAAAAAGTCGAGGAGTTAATCAAAAACCCGCAAATAATTTGTATTTTATTGTTTATTACAGGCTTAATTTTGTTGTTTAGTGAAAAATTTTATAAAGGAGATAAGAAGCTTTCGCTAAAAACTGCGATTTTTGTTGCTATTGCACAAGGTTTGGCGGTGTTTCCGGGGTTTTCAAGAAGCGGTTTAACTATTTCAATGGCGCTATTTAATGGTATGAATAGGATTGAAGCTGCAAGATTTTCATTTTTAATGAGCATTCCTGTTATATTTTTAGCTTCTTTAATATATCCTTTGTTTGATATTGATTTTTCTTCAATGGCAACTTTTAATTATAAAGCAATAATATTTGGGTTTTTAACTTCATTTGTTGTGGGGTATTTATGTATTAAATATTTTATGAAGCTTTTGGGGCAGTTAAGTTTAAGAATTTTTGGATATTATTGTTTGATTGCTGCAATTGTGATGTTTGGACTATTTCAAGTCTATTATCATTAGTAAATTCAAGATTATCGGTATTTTGCATTTTTTTAATGTAATCAATTGCTGTTTTATCTTTGTCATAGTCAAATTCTTCGTAACCTAATTTTGGCGCTAAATGAGGATATTCGCCATCATCTTTTATGGTAAAGTTATCTAGGACAGCTGTGTATGTGATTTGTTCAGATGGATTGTTTATGTCAATTGGAGTTTTATTTCCGTTTTTGTCAATAAAATTTAATTCTAACAAATTGCCTTCATTATCAATTTTATATCTAAAACCACTTGCAAATAATAATCCGGGTTCGCCTGTTTCTTTTCCTAAAGATTCTTTTGAAGCTTGTTTAATTGCTTCAACAATTTGCTTTTGAGTTAATTTTGCTTTTACTAATTTATTTTTCATAGGAACGGATTCTGTAACATCACGTTCTGTTAATTTGCCTGTTGTGGGCACTTTTCTGATATTAGCAGCATTTAAAAAGGCACAATCAGCATTAAGTCCTTCTTTCATTGAATCTACAATTAAATTTGCCCAAGCATGAGGTTTCATTCTTCTATTTTTAGGCATTGGTTCAATTTCTTTAATTGTTCCTATAATTGGGCTTTTACCCATTTTTTGTTTTTTTATATATTCTATGTTGGGATTTTTTCTTGCATGAAGTTGTGTTAGTTGATTTGAAATTGTTGTTAAAATGCCTTCTGAATTAAATTCAACATCCAATATACCGTAATATCCGCCATTTTCTCCTGCTTGCGTGATAATAACGGGTTGATTTGATTTAGACATAACAATGTTTTCGCCATGTTTTGCACCTTCTACAACGCTATGAGAATGACCGCCGATTATAATATCTACGCCATCTAGGGCGGCTGCCATTTTTTTATCATTTTCATAACCTGTATGAGAAAGTAAAATTATTTTGTTGATATTTTGAGCTCTTAAATTATTGATTTCTTCTTGCAGTGCTTTAATGGTGTCATCAAAATCCATTACTTCAATGTCTTCTTGGACGGATTTTTTTGTACATTCTTTAAAATCTAATGGCATAGCACCAATGATACCGTATTTTGTACCATTTTCTTCCTTAATAACAGATTTTTTTGCTATCTTTTTCATTGGGCTGTCATCATCAAATTTTACATTTGTTGCAATAAAATCGATATTGTGTCCTTTGCTAAATTCTTCCAATCCATCTGAAGCTGCGTCAATTTCGTGGTTTCCAATGCTTGTAGCGTCAACATCCATCTGATTTTGCATTATATCTAAAACTACTTCATTCTTTTTAACATCTCCTCCTGAAACATTATCCCCGCCTGAAAAGATGAAAGAATCGTATTGATTTGAATTTTTATTAAAGTTTTTTGCTGCTTCAACTACGCCCGAGATTGTGTCTGTACTTCCGTGCATATCGTTAAAATAAAATATCTTTAATTTGTTATTTTTAGACAATATTGGGTTTTCGACAAATCGTGTCGAATTTTTATATGTATTAAAATCTATTCTATTGACGCTAAGCATACTTCCATAAAACAACTGAAGCAAAAAAATTGCCCTTTTGTGACGAATAATTAATATATTAGGTTGATTTAATTATCGATTAATTTAATTATACTTGATTAGACACAATTGGGGAATAGATTTTTAAAAATGCCTATTAATAAAAAGAATTTAAAAGAAACCAAAAAAACATCACTTGAAATTGTAAAACCGATTAAAACAAAACCATATAACGATATTGATTTAAATAATTGGAAATTATATGAAAATGTAAAAACAGGCACTTGGTGGGAATTTTCTTCTCGTGAGAAGAAAAATGGACATAGTTATGATTACCATGGTAACTATATTCCTCAAATTGCAACACAGTTATTTGAACGCTATACCAAAAAGAATGATATAGTTTTGGATTTATTTTTTGGCTCGGGAACATCTGGTATTGAAGCTAAAAATATGAAACGAAGATGTATTGGAGTTGAATTAAAGCAAGAGATGGTTGATTATGTATCTTCAAAATTTACTCCTAAAGAGCTTGTAGTTGATATAAATATTATTCAAGGAGATAGTGCTTCTTTGGATGCAAAAAATAAAATTCAAGATAGACTTGAGATTATGGGCGAAAAATTCGCACAGTTTTTGATTTTACATCCTCCTTATGATGATATTATTAAATTTTCAGATAAAAAAGAAGACTTATCGAATTGTGCAACAACTGAAGAATTTTATGAATTATTTAAAAAAGTTGCAAAAAATGGTTATGATTTATTAGAGCAAAATCGTTTTGCAGCATTGATTATTGGCGATAAATACGCTAATAGCAGATATATTTCTCTTGGTTTTGAATGTCAAAGAAGAATGGAAGAACTTGGTTTTGTTACCAAAGCGGTTATTGTAAAAAATATTACAGGAAATGAAAAAGCAAAAGGTAAAACCGCTAATTTATGGCGTTATCGGGCTTTGTCGGGTGGATTTAATATATTTGAACATGAATATATTATGATTTTTCAAAAAACTAAGCTAAAAAAGGTTAAAAATTCGAATTCCTAGAACAGTACAAAGACAATAAAAGAGAAAAAAATGGCTGCATTTTGTGCAGCCTTTGCTTTTAAAGTATATAGATTAAGATTCTTTGAGATTGTTTTCTTTTTTAATTCCTTTGATTAGAAATACCAAAGGAATAATTACCACACATGCAATTGCGCAAAATTCAAAAGTATCTTTAAATGCGCCCATATTAGCTTGTTGTAACATTTGTTTGTATAAAAATGTTTGAGACATATAATTTGCGCTAATTGAGTCTAAGAATTGTGAAAATGTGCCTTGGTAGGCATTAACTCTTTCGATAAAGTTGTCATTTAACATGTGGAGATTATCAACAAGATAAGTTTGATGCACTTGTGCTTTTCTTGATATTAAAGTTGTAACTATTGATGTACCGATTGCACCACCTAAATTTTTTAGCAGATTTTGTACACCTGATGCGTTTGTCATTTGTTCTTTGGATAATGTCATTGTGGATAATGTTATAATTGGTACCATACACATTGCCATACCTATGCCCATAATAAAGTTGGGTATTGCAATGTTTATGGTTGCAATATGTAAATTTAGATGACATAACATAAAGCTTGATGTGCTTAATAGTGTTAAACCAACTATTACTAAGAGTTTAGCGTTAACTTTGCTTCCGATTGTTCCTATAAATATAACAGTAGTCATAGCGCCTATTCCTCTAGGCATCATAGCAAGCCCTGAAAGATATGCATCATAGCCCATTAAGCCTTGCAAAAATTGTGGTAAAATTGCTAATGAAGCTAATAATACTCCTTGCATAACTATTTGAACAACTGTACCAAAGAAGAAATTTCCATCCTTAAATACTGTTATATCAATTAAAGAATCCTTTTTCTTTATTTGTATTACAAAGAAAATGACCATAAATAATACTGCAAAAAATGTTAACCAGCATACCCATGCTGAGCCAAACCAATCTGCGTCATTACCTTTATCAAGGACAATTTGCATACAGGTAAGCCAGCCGATAAGCATATAAAAGCCGATATTATCCATTTTGACATTTTCTTGTTTTTGAGCATAAGGCGGATCTTCAAGCAGTCTTTTTGATAGATATATAGCAATAATTCCAATAGGTATATTTATAAAATATATGAATGGCCAAGACCAATTTGTTGTTATCCAACCGCCTAATACAGGGCCAATAATGGGTGCTATAACTACAACCATGCCAAATAAAGCCATTGATTGAGCTCTTTTTTCAACAGGCCACATTTCAAGTGTTATGGCTTGAGCTAATGGTAAAAGCGCTCCGCCGCCTATACCTTGTAAAATACGTGTTATAACCATCATAGGTAAGGAATGTGCTATACCGCATAAAAATGATGATATTGTAAATAGTGCGACACCAAAGATAAAGAAGTTTTTTCTTCCCATTAATTTACAGAAGAAATCAACTGATGGAATAACAACTCCTGATGCAATCAGATAGCTTGTTAAAATCCAAGTGCTTTCTTGTCTTGATACCGAAAATGAACCTGCCATATATGGTAGAGCAACGTTTGCAATGGTTTCATCCAATACAAACATAAACGCTGCAATCATTAACGGTATACAAATAATCCAAGGATTATGTTTTGGTGTCCATTCTTGTGCTTTTTGCATCTATTTCACCTTTACTTTAGGAATTACACTCATTCCTGAAACGATATTGTACTCTTCTTTTTTGATTGGTTCATCGAATACTATTTTAACAGGTATTCTTTGAACTATTTTTACGAAAGAACCAACAGCGTTTTTGGGTGGAAATAAGCTTGATTTTGCACCAGATGCTCTTTGTATTGAATCAACGTGACCTTTAAAAGTTTTGTGTTTGTATGCGTCAACTTTTATTGTTACAGGTTGATTAGGTTTCATTTGTCCCACTTGGTTTTCTTTGAAATTTGCTACAATCCAAACTTTATCCGGTACTATTGCAAATAAAGGTGAACCAACTGAAACATAGCTTCCTTTTTCAATTCTTCGATTTGTAACAATTCCTGTGTTTGGGGCTTCAACATTTGTGTATTTCAAATTTAGCTCAGCTTGTTTCATAATAGCTTCAAGAGATTTTAAATCAGCGTCTGCTACATTATTTCCGTCAGAAAAAATATCTTCTCTTGCTTTAACTTGTCTAGCGTTCATTGAATCATAATTTGCTTGGGCTCTGTCTAAGACTTGTTTTGAAACAGCACCTTGTTCATATAATTTTTTATATCTGTCTAAATCAAGTTTTGCAACTGCAATTTCAGAATCTGCAGCTTTTAGGTTTGCTTTTGCATTTTTTTGATTTAAAAGAGCTTTTTCGTAGTTTGCTTTTGCTTGTTTATATTTTTCTATGTAAACTTCATCATCAATTTTTGCTACTATATCGCCTTTTTTTACTTCTTTGTTATCTTCTATAAAAATCTCAGTGATATGACCTGCAACTTTTGGTGTAATTTGAATTATATCAGCTTCTACATAAGCATCATCGGTTGATTGATAATGACTTTCATGAAAAAAATAAATTCCAGATAATATTGCTACTACAATTGAAATAGGAACAAGAAAGTTTCTCTTTTTTATCCTTTTTGTTTCGCATTCGGTGTTTTGCGTCATTTTATACTCCTTTATATTTTTATTTTTAATACTTTTGATATAACTTGTGTAAAATCTTTTAGTGAATTTTTAATTTCATTTAATTTTTTTTCATTGAAGGTTTTTTCTATTTCTTCTTCTAAGGGTTTTAATAATTTTAGTGAATTTTTAATTAGTACTTCTCCTTTTTTGGTAACTGATAATATTTTTACAGGTTTATTATTTTTAATATCCGGTGTAATAGTAATCAGACCTTTTTCTTCCAGCGATTTTGCAAGTTTTCCTGTATTTGCTCTATCTTTTAATAAAATCCTTGCTAAATCTCTTTGACAACATTTTTTTAAGTCATAAATTGTTGTTAATGCCAGATGTTCTGTTGCGCTAACTCCAATATTTATTTCTTTAAAAAATTGTTCAAATAATTTCTCAAAATATTTTGCACTTGAATTAATTTGATATACTAATGAATTTTCGTACTTTGTTTTCATATTTTCCATCTATGTTGCATAAATAACATGTTGCTTTTGCAACATTAATATGCTACCATTCAATTATAAAAAATGCAATTAATTTTTGAGGAGAATATGAAAAAGGTATTAGCAACAACTATTTTAGCGATATTTTTTACAGGGTTTTTTGTTGAGCCGGCATGTGCAATATTAGAAAAAAGTCCATCTAAAGAAGTATATCAGCCGACAATTTTAGATCATATTAATTTTGATTGGTGGAAAAAACAAAATGATGAATATCTAGAAAAATATATAGTAAGCGCTATTAATAACAATTTAGATATTAAAACGACTGCGCTAAAAGTTGAACAAGCAGGTATCAATGTTATGGCGACAAGATCAAAATTAATGCCAAATGTTTCAATAGGTGCAAGTCCTGCGCTATTAAAAATGCCTGAAAGTACAAAATCAGAGGGCACATTTGCACTTCCTATATTAGCATTCTGGGAGCTTGATTTATTTGGAAAAAATTGGGATAAGACAAAATCAGCAAAAAAATTATTAAAAGGTATTGAATTTGAAACTCAAGCAAGCAATATTTCAATTGTTTCTTTGGTTGCAAGCACATATTACAATATTGTTAAACTTGATAAATTAATTGAAATACAAAAAGATTTGGTTTCAGATAGAGAAAAAATATATGATTTAATGAAAGTATCTAATGAAGAAGGTATTGTATCAACTGCTGATTTAATTCAAGCTGAAAAATCATATTCTTTAGCTCAAAACGATTTAATTGATTATGAAAAAACAAGAAATTCAGCGCTAAATGCTCTTGCGGTTTTAATTGGTGATAGTCCTAATAATATTGCTGAATATAAAAGAATTTCAATTGATAAATTAGGCATAGATTTTGATATTCCAAATTCTGTTTCATCTGAAATAATAGTAAATCGTCCAGATTATAAATCATTAGAATTTCAATTAGAAGCTGCAGGACTTGATGTAAGAGCGGCAAAAAAAGAATTTTTACCGACGATAAATATATTAGGTGCACTTGCTTTTATTGCAACCTCAAGCGCAAGCTCGCTAAATTGGGATAATGCGCTAAGCTTATTAGCCGGAAGTGTAAATTTGCCTATATTTAGCGGTTTTGCAAGAGTAGCAAATTTAAAATTGAATAAAAATAAATATGAACAATTAATTCAACAATATCAAAAGACAAATTTGGTTGCTATTCAAGAAGTTAATGATTCATTGTATAACTATAAGTCAGATAAAGAAAAGCTTGATAATAATATAAAAGCGCTAAATATTCAAAAGAAAGACTATGAATATTCAAAAGCAAAATATTCTGAAGGCGTGATTTCAAAACTTGATTTATTGCAGCAAAAAGAAGCTCTTTTGTATATGGAAAAACTTATGGTGTCATCAAAAACAGATTGTTATTTAGATAAAATAAGTTTATATAAGACATCCGGCGCAAAAATATAGTATAATTTAGCTATGAAAATAATTTTTAAAATTTTTATTTTGACTATTCTTTTATTTTCTTTTTCTTATGCAAGAGAGGATTTAAGAACATATTATTCTGAAGTTGATATTCCTGCTGTTTGGAAAAATCCTAGAAATATAAAAGTTTATATCGCCTATGATGAGACAAAAAATTAT
Source organism: Candidatus Gastranaerophilales bacterium (assembly GCA_944325165.1). Taxonomy (GTDB): domain Bacteria; phylum Cyanobacteriota; class Vampirovibrionia; order Gastranaerophilales; family Gastranaerophilaceae; genus RUG14156. The sequence continues at coordinate 8,165 of CALUZF010000017.1, read as the reverse complement.
ATTTTTACAAGAAGTTTTAAATCATGGGATGATGCGCTAGGAAGCGATTTAAATTTTAAATATGTTAATAATGCTGATGAAGCAGATATTGTGGCAAAATTTGTTGATAAGCTGGATGATAATCAAGCAGGAATTACAAAAACGGCTTATGCTGAAATAGGCGGTAAGGTATACCTTGCAAAAGCGGTGATTAATATATCAAAAAACAGCCCTATAGGTTTTAGATTTAATGATGCTCAATTAAATAAAATTACATTGCATGAAATAGGTCATGCAATTGGAATTTTAGGACATAGCGAAAATATTAATGATATTATGTATTTTTCAACAGCAAGTCAAAGACAAAGCACAATATCATCAAAGGATGTTGAAACAGTTAGAAAAATTTACGGTTTTTAGATATATTTTTCTGCAGCTGTTAATGCTTTATCTGCTCTTGTCATAATTGCATCATATTCTGATTGTTGTTCTGGGCTTAAGCTTGAACCTGTTGCAATAAATTCGCTTGATGGAATATATGTTGCTGTATCTACATTTTTTTGAGTTTCTGTTTTATTTTCTGTATTATTTGTGTTGCTTACAACATTATTATTTATAGTTGTTGTGGTTGTATTATTTGTTTTATTATTTAATCGATTTTTATTTGCAGGACTTAAAATTTTTCCATTACTAGCAGGACTTTTTGGAGGTTCAATGTATTTTACTTCCTTGCCATCTAATAAGTCTAATAAAGCTTTAGGATTTTGAGCAATAGTTTGAGCTAATTTTGGATCTGTTTGAATTTTTTGCACAGCTTGAGGATTTTTCTCTATTTTTTCCATCAATTCGCCTTGTGTAATTCCAAGCTCTGGAATAACTTGTTTTTTCTGTTCTTCAAGTGCTTTTAATTTTTCTGCTTCAGCTTTGTTGTATGGTTTTCCAAAGACTTTTTGAACCACTTTTGTTATTGCATTTGAAATTTTTGGTGAAATTACAAACATTATCAACAATAATCTCATTGCACCACCTAAAAATCTTATTGGGAAATTTCGAGTTTGTTTGATTTGACCATCAGCAAGTTTTGTAGGTAATCCCATACCAATTACTTTACCTACTAATTTAAGAGGATTTTTTCCTTCAAGATTTCTTAATGTTGCAATGCCATATACTATACTTGATGCTAAAGGTAGCGAGAATACAAAGTTACCAAGACCTGCTACAAATTCATCTGCCAGTGTTGCAGTTTTTTGCTCTTTTGGAGCATCTTGAACACTGTTAAACAAGCTCATAAGCGCAGGAATAGTAACAAATAAATTCATAGTAGATAAATCTGCAACATGGTTTGATATAGATTCTGCTGTATAAAGCGGTATTTTTTGAATAACTTTGCCGGCACCTGTTGTTGCTAAATTTCCGTCTGCCATATTGAATTTAATTAAAGCATCACCAAGATTGCCTTTTCCAAAAGGTTTCCATTTGTCTTTAAATATTTTTGAACCTATTGAATCAATTATATTTGCAGGAAGCCAAGAGCTTATAAAGCCTTCTCTATTCATGGTGACTAAGGTGAAATCTTCTCCTAATTCGCCTGATTTTAATTTTTCAAGAAGTTCTGCAAGAGCTTTTTTGTCTTTGAAATCGCAATTATGTTTTTGTGCAATTGCTTCGGTTAATTTTCTTGCAAATTCAGCTCTATCTCCATCGGGTTCTATTTCTGTAAAGTTTTTATAGAAATAGTCAAAATCAGCGTTATCGCCAATTAGTGCTTTTAGCGTTTTTTGAAAATTTCTGTCGCTGTCATAGAGTTTATCTATAAGATCTTTTGCTTTGTCTTTTCCTAAGCTTTTTTCAAGAATTTCTTTAGATGATGCATGAGTTGAGTATTGTTTAATTTTTTCAAAAATTTCTAGCGCTTCTTTATCGTTGCAATTAAGATTTTGCTTAATTTCATTTATCAATCCTGAAGAAGCTAATTCTCTTTGTTTTTTCTTGAAAAATCCTGAAAGACTTGTTTGTATGTGGTTAAATTTTTGGCTAAAGTCTTCAATTGTATCAATTTTTATTCCTTTTGATATTAAATCGTTTTTAGCTTTATCTGCGCCATCGAGTCCTTTTAAAAATTCGAGCGCAGCTTTTTTGCCACCTAAGTTTTTCTTAAGCATTTTAAAACTATCGCTATGAATTTTCAAATGTATTGCTTGAACGGTGTCTAAAACATTGGCTGCAAATTGTCCTTTTGGACCAAGAGTTTTTGCCATTAACTGAACAGGCTGAGCCTTTCTTTTTTTGTATGTTTCAATTATATCGTTTGTAAATTTGAATTTTTTAAAGAAATCCAAAGTTTTTGTTTTTGCTTCAGAAATTGCGTTACCAATTTTTTGAGCAGTCTTATTTTTTGAAATTATGTCATCAATGTTTTGGCTAAATTTAATAATTTGTTTATTAAATTTATTGCCTAATGCTGCAAAACTAAAAACTGTACCAACTAATAGTCCTGCTGAAACTAAAAACTTTTTAGGATCTTCTATACCAAAGGTATTTTTTAAAATTCTAAAAATGAAATTATCTTCAACATGTTCATGTGCATTTTTAGCTATTTCAATTGTATCTTGTTTCAATTTTTCTTTATCAATAGCACCAAAATTCTCCTGTGATTGTATTCTTTGTTCAATCGCTGGAGAAAGTTGTTGAGTATTTGCTAAATTTCCAAAAGATACGTTGCTCATATTATTATAAAGTATGCTTTCATTATTTTTTTGCTATATATGTTAATTTTGTAAACTAAATTTTACTAAACTAAACGATAGATTTTATCGTATTCATTTACTTTTGAAATAACTTCTGAAATAAATTTAATAACCATCATAATATTCTCTCCTTAAAAATATCTCTTAAGCATATAAAGTATATTTTTAAGAAAAAATTGCCTATAAATTATTGATTATTTTTAAAATTTCATCAAAACTGTAGCAATCATCAAGAATATGTATTTTCATATTTTTATTTATTTTTTGAATATCTTCGATTGTTTTTCCGTCTAAAAATTCATTTGTATAATTTTCGCCGTTTTTTCTCAGCATAACTGATGGAATTATAAGATTTTCAATATTTTTATTTTTTATTGTCTCTATTATATCTTCGCCTACAATTAAGCCTGCAACGTTAATATCATCTCCAAAAAATTTATTTTTTATTTCAATGACTTCAATATCAAGATTTTCTACATTTATTTTTTCTATAAATTCTCTGAATAATCTTGCAGGGCTTTTTGCTGTTGCAATAGTGATTTTAGACTTGTTTTTAATTTTTTTCTTTAATTTTTTTTGGCATTTTTCAAAGCTATCTTTTAGTAGTCTTATTGCACCAACGCCATCTTCAATTTGCAAAAAATCACCGTAGTATTTTTTATTTGGAATATCAACTCCTGCAAGCAAAAAGAATTCGTCTGACGCCATAGCGATTTGTTTTTTAATTTTTTTATTAAATTCATCAACTATTTTAATTGTTTCAAGAGCTATTTTTTTATCGACTTTTTTTAATTCCTCAATTCTATATTTTGATATTCCTACAGGTACTATAGCTATGGATTTGATTATTGATTTAAATTTTATTAAATCATTTAGTGTTCTTTTTAGTTCTTCTCCATCGTTAATATTTGGACATAGAACAATTTGGGCATGGATTTTGGTTTTTATTTTTTTGAATTTTTCAAGTTGTTCAATAATTTTTCCCGCTTTTGGGTTTCTTGTCATTTTAATTCTTAAATCGGGGTTTGTTGTGTGAATTGAAACAAATAGAGGTGAAATATGATATTTTTCAATTCTTTCCCAATCGCTTTGAGTAAAATTTGTTAAAGTTACATAAGTTCCTTGAATATAGGATAATCTCCAATCATCGTCTTTAACATAAAGACTTTTTCTTAAGCCTTTTGGTTGTTGATCGACAAAACAAAAAATACAATGATTTGTGCATTTTTTAATATTGTCAAAGACTGCCGAAGTGAAGACTATTCCTAAATCTTCATCAAAATCTTTTTCTATTTCATATTCTTCTAATTCGCCATTTTTGTGCTCTACCAATAAATTTATTATTTCATCATTCACAATAAAACTATAATCAATAATATCTTTGGGTTTTATAGAATTTATGCTTAATATTTTATCGTCTTTTTTTATACCTATTTCATCGGCAATAGAGCCTTTTATTATTTCTTCTATTTGCATATTCATAATAATTTTATAAGTTCATTTATTTCAGTTATAGTTATTTCAACAGTCTTTTTTTGAGTTTCGTTCAATGTAATATATTCGTTTTTAAGTCCGTTTTCAAGTTTGATTTTGTGTAATTCAAGGTGATTTAGTAAATTTTCTTTAAATGATATAAATTCGTTTATACTTAATACATCACTGCAATACAGGGCAATTTTAGCATCATTTATAATGTAATACGGATTGTTAAATTCTAATATTTGTAAGCTTTCACTTAAATGTTTTTTGCCTGCTTGCGTTATTGAAAAAATTTTAGATAACATACCGCCATTAGACATTTTTTCGCTATATTCAACACAACCCATCTTCTCAAGTCTTTTAAGAGCCGGACTAATTGTTCCGCAGCTTGTTTTTAAATATGCAAAAAATAATTCTTCAGCTATTTTCCCAATTCGATAAATTGTTGCATCGTATTTGTTTAAAATGTAAAGTATTACAATTTCTATCATATTTTTATATTATCATAATTTTTGTTATATTGAAATTATGACTTTTGTGAGCTTATTTAATAAATATATCGGAAAAATTGCACCTGTTGCTTTTATTATTTTAACTTTGGTTTATTCTTTTTTAAGAATTCCTTTTTATGATGAGACGCACGCTTTTATAATTTCTCAATTGGATTTATCGCAGATATTTTATCTAACCAGAATTGAAGGTCATCCTATATTATGGTATTTGCTTTTAAAGCCTTTCAATAATCTTAATTTTTATCCTTATTCTTTGGCTATAATTAATTGGGTTTTTTCTTCAATTATGATTTTAATTTTTTGGAAAAATGCACCTTTTAATAATTTTATTAAATTTTTAATTACTTTTTCGTATCCCTTTTTTCAATATTTTGGTGTAGTTTCAAGACCTTATACTTTGGCGGTTTTGGTGATTTTTTTATTGGCTTCTTTGTATAAAAATTCTCTAAAAAAGCCGATTTTATATTCGATTTTATTGGTGTTATGTGCGAATATAAGCGTCATATCTTTATTTATAGCAAGTGCATTCGGGTTATTATTTTTATTTGATATTTTTAAAGACAAACAATTAAACAAGAAAGATTTAATTATAGTCTGTTCGGTATTTTGCTTTGGATTATTTTTGTTATTTTTGCAGTTTCTTTTTTTAGAAAAGCCTCAAATGCAGTCAGATAATGCAAATTTAATTTTTCTAAAGCATTTTTTGTATTTTGTTTTAATGCCTTTTAAGGATATTCATGAAAAAAATATAAATCAGACTTTATTGCAGTTTGTTAGCATGATTTCTGTTTTTTATTTTTCTTATATTTTTTCAAAAAAAAGCAAAAGAGCGCTGTTTTTTGCTCTTGTATCAATTATTCCAATGTTAGCAATGTTTTTTGGGGTTTATATAGGTAATTTTTGGCATTATTATTTTATTTTTATTGTTTTAATCTGTTCTTTTTGGATTGATTGGGATAAATTTAAAAATATTAAGTTTTTAAATTTTTTGTTTGTAGTGCTGATTTTATCGAATATGTCTTCTTATTCTTTGACTAAAAATGGCAAAAATGAAACAAATCAGCCTATATTTTATAAAAGAGCTTATGAATTAATTTCCAAGGATAAAAAGTTTAAAAATTCTAAGCTGTTTTGTTTTAATTATTATTCTTATCTTGCTCCCGGGTTATTGGTTTATCTTGAAAAAGAAGGAATATCTCTGTTTGATAATCATAACAATAATTTAATGAGCTATATATCTATAAGAAATTTGCAAAATCAAGAGTATAAAATTTTAAATCCGAGCGAATTTATTAAATATCTTGATAAAAATAAAGATAATTATTTGCTTGCTACATCTAATCAGATGGCTGATTATAAGAGTTTTTATTTTGGAGATGAAAATATTAAACTGCATTTTGATTTAGTTGAGTATCATCCGGAATTGTATTTGCTTGTTTATAAATTAACTTATGATGAAAATAATTAATAAATGTAAATATATAATGAGTATTTATGTCATTTGATATAAAATAAAATCTGGATTTAAATGAGGATAAAATGGAAGTTTTGAGCGAAGATAGAATATTAAAAATTATAAAAGATACAAATTTAAAACATATTGCAATCATTATGGATGGCAACAGACGCTGGGCAAAAGAGCATTTTTTGCCTTCTATGATGGGACACAAAAAAGGTGTTGATGCACTCAAAAAAGTTACTCGTGCATGTGATGATTTTGGGGTTAAATATCTTACTTTGTATGCTTTTTCTACAGAAAATTGGAATAGAAAAAAAGAAGAAGTTGATTTTTTAATGGACTTACTTGCAACGACTTTAAAATCTGAGCTTGATGAATTAAATCAAAATAACGTAAAAATGAATTTTATTGGCGATTTATCGGTTTTAAATAAAAATTTGCAAGAGATTTTAGAAAAATCAACTGAAGTTACTAAAAATAATACAGGGGTTATTTTAACAGTTGCTATTAATTATGGCGCAAGAGATGAGATAGTTCATGCTATCAAAAATATAATTAAAGACGGCAAGAAAGAAGATGAAATTAATCAAGAGCTTGTTTCAAAATATTTGTATACAAAAGATATTCCAGACCCTGATTTATTAATTAGAACAAGCGGAGAAAAAAGAATAAGCAATTATTTATTGTGGCAGATAGCGTATAGTGAAATATATGTAACAGATACATATTGGCCTGAATTTGACAAAGAAAAATTAGCCCAAGCAATTATTGAATTTGGTCTAAGGCAAAGAAGATGGGGTAAATAATGTTAAAAGTTACTCTTGCAACAGGAAATAGTCATAAAGTTGATGAAATTAATTTAATTGCCAAAGATTATAATATTGAATTTATTTTGCCAAAAGGTGAATTTAATCCTATTGAAGATAGTGATAATTTTTTAGGTAATGCATATTGTAAGGCAAAATGTGCTTCGCAAGCTCAAAGTACAGATTTATATCTAGCGGATGATTCTGGGCTTTGTGTTGAAGCACTTGACGGTGCCCCTGGAATTTATAGTGCAAGATATGCTCCAAGCGCAAAAGAAAGAATAAATAAGCTCTTAAATGTAATGAAAGATAAAGAAAATAGAAGCGCTAAATTTGTTTGTGCAATGGTTGTAGTTGATAAATTTGGAAAAATACTTTTTCAAACACAACAAGAATGCCTTGGCTCAATTTTAAGAGAAGAAAAAGGACATAATGGCTTTGGATACGACCCTATTTTTTATGTGACATCGCAAGGCAAAGGCATGGCTCAATTATCAGATATCCAAAAATCAAAAGTATCGCATAGAGCAAAAGCGCTAAATAAGGTTTTGGATTGGATTAAAAATGAATACTCTAAAAACCAAGATAAATAATTATTTATCAAGAAATTGTGTATTAATTTTTGCGTTTGTTACTTTTTTGATTGTTCTTTTTCATACGCCATTTTGGGATGAAACGCATGCTTTTAGTATTGCAAGATTAAAATTATCCGAGATATTCTATCTGACAAGAATTGAAGGTCATACTTTCTTGTGGTATTTGATTTTAAAGCCTTTTAGCTCGCTTAATTTATATCCTTATTCGATGTTATTTATAAATTGGTTTTTTTGTGTTTTTGCAATATGGGTTTTGTGGAAATATGCGCCTTTTAGTCCTATAATAAAAACTTTAATTACATTTTCTACCCCTTTTTTGTATTATTTTGCACCTATTGCAAGATGTTATTCTATTGGAATTTTGTTTTTGTTTTTAGCTTGTGCATATTATAAAAAAAGATTTAAAAGACCCTATTTATTTGCTTTATTTTTAACTATTGCAGCAAATACTTCGGTTATGGCTATGATTGGGGCATTTTATCTTATTTTGATTTGTATTTTTGATTTAATGTTAAAACTAAAACATAAAACTTTTGAATTAAAGAAGTTTTATGGAGTATTATTGATATTTTTTGCTTGTGCGCTAC
>CALUZF010000016.1 GCA_944325165.1 Candidatus Gastranaerophilales bacterium | reverse complement strand
AGCGGTTTTTTGTATAAAATTGATTTCTATCTTTTTGAGAATTGGAATCTTTTTCTTGCACGTTTGCGACCGTATTTTTTACGTTCTTTAATACGAGCGTCACGAGTTAATAAACCTTCTTGTTTTAAAGCAGGTCTATATTCTTCATTCATTTCAACCAACGCACGAGAAATAGCCAATTGAATTGCATCAGCTTGAGCTGAAACACCACCGCCGATAGCTTTAACTCTGATATCAAATTTATCTTGATTTTCGGTTAAAACTAATGGTCTAAAAATAGACATTTCTAATGATGGTCTGTTACCGAAGTAACCTTTTAATGTTTTGCCGTTAACAAAAATTCTGCCTTTTCCGGAAACAACTTTAGCAACAGCAATTGAGCATTTTCTGCGACCTGTTTTTACGATTTCATTTTTGTTATCAGCCATTACTTATCTCCTTTTAGTTCATATACAACAGGTTTTTGAGCAGCATGTGGGTGCTCAGCACCAGCGTAAACTTTTAATTTTTGGAATTGTTCATCGCCAAGAGTGTTATGAGGAAGCATACCTTTAACTGCTTTTTCGATTGCTCTTGTAGGAACTTTTTCCATCATAGCTTTGAAGCTGATTTCTTTGAAACCACCAGGAAAACCTGAGTGAGATCTGTATAATTTATCAGTTTCTTTTTTGCCTGATACTTGGATTTTATCAGCATTGATAACAATTACAAAATCACCTGTATCAACATTTGGTGTATATTGAGGTTTATTTTTGCCTCTTAAAATATTTGCAACTTCTACTGCTAATCTACCTAAAGTAGCGCCGTCAGCATCTATAAGATACCATTTTCTTTCTACTTCTAGTGGTTTTGCACTAAATGTTTTCATTATTTACCTTCCTTTTGTGAGTTTATTTTTTTGATATATTCGTTAACATTATCATAGCCAACATATTCTAAAATCAAAGGTTGTGCATCCATTACACATGCAGCTTTTGATCTATCTTTTGATTTTAAAACCTCATCCATTACACTTGGATTAAGCTCATTCCTTTCAATCAAAAGAAGCTGTCCAACTATCGTTCTAACCATATTATAGAGAAATCTGCTCCCTATAATATCTATAAAGATAAAATTCAGTCTTTCAATTCGTTCTTTTTTAGCTTTTGCATAATAAATAATGCAATCGTTATATGGGTTATCAGAATTAGATTTGAAAGCTGAAAAATCATGATGTCCAACTAAATACGATAAAGATAGGTTAAGTCTTTGAATATTTAGCTCTTTATAAGGATAAAACAGAGCGTATTTATTAAAAACGGAAGCAACACGATTATTTAATATTACGTATCTGTAATGCTTATATTTTGCGTCTTTTTGAGCATGAAAATCAAAAGATGTTTCATTAAGCTCAAAAACTTTGACATCATCAGGAAGAATACAATTTAATTTATATAAGAAATTATCAATATTTTCAATTTTTTCTTCTAAATCAAAATGTGCAACTTGAGCTTTTGCGCTCACTTTTGCGTCAGTTCTTCCCGCTAAAGTGATATTAATTTTATCTTTTGTCAATGTGCAAAGCGCTTTTTCAATTTCCCCTTGTACTGTTCTTTTATCCGGTTGCTTTTGGCTTCCGAAAAAATCAGCTCCAAGAAATTCAAAGCGGATAATGTAACGATTTGGCATTAAACTAACTGAATTAATGCCATTTCTGCGTTATCGCCACGACGTGGTGTTAATCTTAAGATTCTTGTATAACCACCGTTGCGTGTAGCGTATTTTTTACCGATTACAGAAAACAATTGTCTTAAAACGGTTTGTTTTGGTAATTTTTTACCTTCAGGCAATGTATCAAATAATTCACCTGTTTCAACATCAATATATTTTTCTGTTTCGATATCATAAATATCTTTTTTAGCTTCACGACGAGCAGCTAAATCACCTTTTTTAGCAAAAGTAATGATTGATTCTGCAAATGGTTTAAGAGCTTTAGCTCTAGCCATTGTAGTTGTAATTTCGCCGTTTAAAAACAGTTGAGATGCCAAAGTGCGCAACAAAGCTTTTCTTTGATCAGCTGCTTTTGATAACTTATGAATTTTACGACCGTGTCTCATTTTATTTTTCCTTTTTTAATAGACTATATTATATTAATTCCAAGTCATCAGCATCTTCTGGGTTTGGTTGAAGATCAAGACCCATTTGATGAAGTTTTTCAATAACTTCGTCTGATGATTTTTTACCAAAGTTTTTAATATTTAATAAATCATGTTCAGATTTTTTCAATAATTCTGACATAGAGTTAATTGAAGCTCTCTTTAAACAATTATAAGCACGAACTGAAAGCTCTAAATCTTCAATTGATAATGTCGGAGCAGCGACTTCTTCGTCCGCTGTTTCTTCAATAACTTCTTGTTTAACTTGAACAGGTGTTCCTGAAATTCCAGCAATTTGGCTGAAATGTTCAATTAACAAGTTAGAAGCTTTTGATAAAGCAGCACCAACTTCAACTGAACCATTTGACCAAATTTCAAGAGTTAATTTGTCAAAATCTAATGATTCGCCAACACGAGCGGGCTCTACATTATAGCTTACTCTTCTGATTGGCATAAATACCGCATCAATAGGCAATAAATCGATTGGAAGTCCGTTCTTTTGTTCTTTTAAAACGTCAACCGCAACATAACCTTTGCCAACTTCAACAGTAATATCAGCATGAATTGAACCGCCTTCAGATAATGTACAAATTACACAATCAGGGTTAACAATTTTAACGCCTGCTGGTAACTCGATATCACCTGCAAGGACAGGTCCTGGTTTTGTAGCGTCTAATCTTAAATGTTGAGCTTCAGCAACATCTGTTTTAACAACAACTGATTTAAGATTTAACATAATATCAATAACATCTTCAACAACACCAGGAATTGATGTGTATTCGTGAGTGATACCTTCAATTCTTACAGAAGTTACAGCAGCGCCTTCCAAGCTTGATAATAAAACTCTTCTAAGTGCATTACCAATTGTAGCACCATAGCCTCTTTCAAGCGGTTCGATAACGAATTTACCGTATTGTGAACCATCAGATGAAGTTGTTGTATTAATGTTTTTAATTTTAAGTTCCATAATTTTATTCTCTCCCAATTATTATTTAGAGTAGTATTCAATAACGAGTTGTTCTTTAAATTCAGGGTCTAACTCTTCTCTTTGCGGAATTCTGTCAAATGTAATAGATAATTCGTTTCTATCAACTGTTAACCAAGCATAACTTAGCGCTAAGTCGATTTGTTCCATTACATTTTTAACAAATGTTTTTGAGTTTTCTCTAACTGTAACAACGTCGCCTGCTTTCAATAAATATGATGGGATATCAACTTTTTTACCGTTTACAAGCACGTGAGCGTGGTTTACAATTTGTCTTGCTTGACGTCTTGTGATAGCAAAACCTGCTCTGTATAGTACATTATCTAATCTTGATTCAAGAGTTTGTAACATTATTGTACCTGTTACGCCTGTTTTTCTTGAAGCAATTTCATAATATTTTGCGAATTGTTTTTCGCTAACTAAGTATGTCATTCTGATTGTTTGTTTAGCTTTTAATTGAAGCGCATAATCAGAACTTTTCTTTCTGAGAGCACCATGTTGACCAGACGCATGTTGTCTCATTGATGTTGTCAATTTACGATTAGATAAATCTTTAACACCATAGTTTCTAAATAATTTATTAGTTGGTCCTGTATATTTAGCCATTTTAGCTCCTATTTGTATAATCTTTAACTAACTATTAAACACGTCTCTTTTTAGGTGGACGGCAACCATTGTGTGGAATTGGAGTAACGTCTTTGATTAATGTAATTTCAAGACCTGCCCCTTGGATAGCTCTTATTGCAGTTTCTCTACCTGAACCAGGGCCTTTAACGTATACTTCAACTTTTTTCATACCTTGATCGATTGATTTTTTAGCTACAATTTCTGCAGCAGATTGAGCAGCAAACGGAGTGCCTTTTCTTGCACCTTTAAAACCGCAGCCGCCTGCAGAAGCCCAAGCAACAGCGTTACCTTGAGTATCTGTAGAAGTTACTATTGTATTATTGAATGTGGATTGAATATGAACCACACCTTGCAATATATTCTTTCTTTCTTTCTTTTTAGTTTTTTGTGGTTTAGCCATTTTACTTTCCTTTTAGTTAATTACTTTTTAAGTCCTATAATTTAGCAGACCCTATTTTTTCTTATTAGCGATTGGGCCTGTTTTTTTACCTCTGCGAGTTCTTGCATTTGTTTTTGTTCTTTGACCGCGAACAGGTAATTTTCTTCTATGGCGAATACCACGATAAGAACCGATTTCACCTAAACGTTTAATATGAAGTGATTCTTCTCTTTTTAGGTCGCCTTCAATTGTGTAATTAGCAATTTCATTTCTTAATTTTTTAATATCATCATCTGTCAAATCGTCAGTTCTCAAATCTTGAGAAATGTCGCATGCAGCTAAGATTTTTGCACTTCTAGTTGGTCCAATGCCATAGATATATGTAAGTGCTATAATCATTCTTTTATTACGAGGTAAATCTACCCCTGCTAGTCTTGCCATTTATCTTCTCCTATTATTAACCTTGTCTTTGTTTGTGTTTTGGGTGTTTGCACACTACTGTAACTCTGCCACGTCTTTTGATTATTTGGCAATCTTTACAGATTTTTTTTACTGATGCTCTTACTTTCATTTTTTTATCCTTTTATTTTAATCTGTATGTAATTCTTCCTCTGCTTAGGTCGTAAGGTGTCATTTCAACTTTTACCTTATCGCCCGGCAAAATTCTTATGAAATTTTTTCTGATTTTTCCTGAAATATGAGCCAAAATCTCATGCCCGTTTTCAAGTTCAACTCTAAACATTGCATTAGGCAATGATTCAAGTATTGTACCTTCTAGTTCTATTACGTCTTTTGACATAGTTTTCCTTATTTTTTACTTCAGTATAAACAATCATACATGTTGAATTTTTCAATGCAAGTTAAAAAAGGCGAAAAATTCAAGAAAAATAAAGATTTTAGCCATTTTATTAAAATTATTTTTTTAAATATACAACACATTTAGATATTACAATATCGCCAAAAAGTTTTAAAAATGATACTTTCGGCGATATTTTGTAAAGTTTTATGAATTGATATAAAAAACGTATGTTTAAAAAAATAATTCCCACAAAAGTGGGAATTATTTAACATTTATTTACAAATTTATATTATCTAGTAACTGTCATCAACATCTACTGCCTTTTCCGCTAAAATTATACCTATAAAAATACCTATTCCTGCGCCAACTGCCATACCAACAGGGCCACCAAAAGAACCTAAAGCGGCACACTTGCCTACAAGTGCAGCACCAGCAGCAGTACTACCAATTGCACTAATTACACCACATGCAGCAGTGCCACCTACAACACCGCCAATACATCCAGCAGTTTGTTTTCTACTTTCCTTTTTTTCTGCCAATCTGCCTTCATCCATTTTGCCATCATTATAATAATCAAGTAAATCAGCTGTAGTTGTATCTTCAATAAACCAATTTACAATAGGAACACCGTTCCAAAAGGAATCTTTATAATTTGAAGTTGACGCTAAACTATCAACTACAGAAGTATGCTCAGGCGTTAAACTTTCATAATTTACATCAACCAAACTCAATGCCTCTTGTTCAGATATTGATGAGCCATTTTGCTCATACATGGACATAATAATTTCAGCCATTTCTTTTCTCATATCAAGAGCAGCATACTGGTCTCCATTATTCATTTTTAACTGCATAACTTCTAAATTAGATCTTAAAAATTTAAAATTTTTAATTTCATAATCATTTTCCACTATAGGTTCTGTCTGATTTGAACCTTCTTTTAACGGATCAACTATAGGAGTAGTTCCAACTCCTGTTGTTGCTGCAATTGTCATAATAAACCCCCTATTAATTTTGTGTGTATCCCCTATAAATTAATAAAGATTTTATTTACTCAAATATTGCCAATAAAAATATATTTTGTTAACAATTCTTAATACTGTAAACGAACTTGAAATTTTAAAATATGTTGTATAATATAATGGTCAAAATACTTGGGGATTATAAGATGGATAATTTATTAACAACATTAAAAAACTTTATGGAGCTTACAAGATTTTACAGCCTTAATATGACATTAGGTGCTTGTTTTGTTATATTTTCTTATGCATTTTATAGCGAAAAATTCAGTGTAATTAATTTCTTATTATTAATTATCGCTCTTTGTTTTGTCCATTTAGGAGCAAATTTATTTGATTGTTATATAGATGTTAAAACAAAGCTAAATCAAGGCTATAACTTTGAAAACATGCGCTTTAGCCTTGAAAAAAAGGCAAGATTAATTAGAAACGGTACATATTCGCTAAATCAAGTAAAATTTATTCTTGCTCTTTTATTTAGTATAGCTTTATTAATAGGAATATATTTTGCATTTGTAACAGATTGGAAAGTGCTCATATTTGCTCTTGTTGGAGGCATATTAACTTTATTTTATCCTATCTCATCAAAATATTACTTATCAGAAATAACAGTGGGTTTAATTTTTGGACCATTAATGATAATGGGCGGATATTATGCTCTAAGCGGTGCATTTAACTCAAGCTTATTTTTATTATCTTGGGCAATATTTTTAACAACAATAATACTTCTACATACTCATAATATTATGGATTGGGAATATGACGAACAAGAAAATAAAAACACTTTAGCAAGAATGCTAAAAACCAAAAAGAAAGCCATAACAGCGCTAAAATGGATGATGATTTTAGCTTACTATATTGTTGTCTTTGGCGTATTAAAAGGAATGTTTAACCCATATATGCTATGCGTATTTTTAACTTTACCAATCGCAACAAAGTTGAACGAATCAATAAAAGATTATATAAATATAAAAGATGTTAAATTTGAACCTCGTTGGTATTGGGGAATTTTTGAAAATTGGAAACAAATTAAAGAAGAAAGATTTGATTTCTTTATGTTCAGATTTTACCTCGCAAGAAATTTTTCATCGCTTTTTGCAATACTTGCAGCAATAGGTGCAATGATTTAAAAATAGAGGGAATATGAGAAAGATTATACTATTAATAATATGTTTATATTTAGGAGGAATAATAGTGTCAAATGCTATAGATAAAGTTGAAGAAAGCACATTTAAACTATCTAGCAACGAATTGATCAATAATTCATTATTGCCTGATGCGCAAGTCTATAAAGGACATGGTTGCAATGGCTCAAATGTATCTCCTCAATTGAGCTGGAATACTCCTCCAATAAATACAAAAAGCTACGCTATAATCTGTCATGACCCTGATGCGCCTACTCCAACAGGCTGGTATCATTGGCTTGTTGTAAATATTCCTCTTAACGTAAAATCAATTGCTCAAGGAGAAAAAATCAAAGGTGCAACAGAAACAATAACTGATTTTAAAACAATCGGATATGGCGGAGCTTGTCCTCCTGTAGGTCATGGAATACATCATTATAATTTTACAATCTATGCGCTAAATGTTGAAAAGCTTGATGTCGATAAAAATGAACCGCCAACAGAGGTAGAAAAGAAAGTCATTGCTCATTCAATAGCTAAATCAACAATAACAGGTCTTTACGAAAGAAAATAAAAATAACAAAAACGCATTTAATCACTAAATGCGTTTTTTTAAACATACTTAATTAAGATAAAAAGTAATCACAAATAAGCTTTTCTTTTTTCTCGAAAGGATTATAAGCTAAAGCTTCTTTAATTCTTTGTCCTAATGAAGGCTTATAACATAATTTTTTATACCTATCAACCAATATTGCCTTCTGCACAATAACCTTATTGTATTCTTTGGATTTTTCTTCGTCCTCCTCAATATAAGGCGCAAGTTCTTTAAGTCTTTTTTTGCAGTTTAAAATTTCTGTTTCTAAAGTTCTTTGTGTCTTTTTGTCTTTCATTTTTAACTCTTCTAAATTAATGGGGGATATACTATTTTTCGTTTGCTTTTTTATAATACAACATTTAAAATTTTAAAACTCATCCATGTTATGTAATATCTAAAAATTGCAACCGAATAGAGGATATTTTAAGATTTTTATTCAATTGTTTATAGTATTTTTTGATATAAAAAAACCTTTAAAATAAATAATATGAAAAAGCGAGTTTATGCATATTTACACACACATTGGGATAGAGAATGGTATCGAGATAAAGAAGATTTTAATCTTAGATTTCTTGATGTGTTTGATATAGTTTTAGATGAATTAAAGAAAAATAACGCTCCGTTTTTTTATTTGGATGGGCAAGTTATAGCCCTTTTAGACTATTTAAAATATAGAAAAAACAAAAAAGAAGAAATTATATCTCTAATAAAGCAAAAAAAACTTGCAATAGGCCCGTATTTTGTAAGTGCAGATAGTTACTTGGTTAATTTTATTTCTATGCTTAAAAACCTTGATATAGGGATGGAGCTATCAAAAGAATTCAATCAAAAAGATTTTATAGGTTATCTTTCAGATATTTTTGGAATATCTAATTCTGCATTTTGTGCGCTAAATTTAAAAAATATTGATAAAGCGCTTATCTGGAGAGGGGTAAACCCTAAAAAGATTAACAATAATTGTAACTTTATAAAAAATAATATTAATACAACTTGGCTTATTCAAGGCTATTTTAATGATTTCTTTCATCAAAATGAAATAAATATTAAAGGAATTAAAAGCTATCTTGATAAAATCTCAAAATATTCTAAAAATACTCTACTTTTGCCTATTGGCGCAGACCATTTAGGAATGCTTAAAGACGCAAATAAAAAAATTCAATTTGTTAATTCAAAATTAGAAAATTATGAAATAATCTTAAGCAGTCCTTTTGAATATTTTAAAAATACCAAATTTGAAAACAACACAAAAGAAGATGAATTTTTAGACAACTCAAATACATATATTTTAAGCGGTGTATATAGCGCAAGAATACCTCAAAAAATAAAAAATAATGAAATTCAAAATAAATTAACAAGAATAATTGAACCTATAAATTATTATTTAAAAGAAAAATATGAAGAAAATATAGAAGAAATTTATAAAACTTTAATCAAAAACCACGCTCATGATGGAATTTATGGTTGTTCAGCGGATAGCGTAGCTAAAAGTGTTGATTCGCGTTTTGAAAAATGCGAACTTGCGCTAAATGCCCTAGAAAAAAGAATGATAGGGAATTTTAAGCTAAAACATAAAATTCAAAATAAAAGCGAAGATAAAATAGGAATTTTAAATCTTTCAAATTCTAAAATCAAAAAGATTGAAATTGATTTACCTTATATTTTAAAAAATTCTCAAGTATTAAAAACAAAAAGAGGTTTTTGTGATGAATTATTATATGACATCTATAAAATCCCTGTAACAGAAGATATATGTGATATTTACACCCAAACCATAGAAATATCAAACAATAATAATTTTGAATTTAATACAGTTAAAATTAAAAAACCCTTAAAGAAAAATAAAATTACAAAAAATTCAGTTGAAAATGACTATATAAAATTAGAAATAAAAAACAACAAAATTTTTATTAAAAACAAAAAAACATCAGAATTTTTTGAACTCAAATTAACTGATATCAAAGACAAAGGCGATAGCTACAACTTTGCTCCTTATGGAAAATATAAAGAAATTAACCTCAAAAAAACTGAAATTGAATATGATGGAATAATCCAAAGCTCACTTAAATTATATTTCAAAGATATTGAATTAAGTGCAATTGTTGATAATGAGTCTGATTTTATTAAATTCAATTCAAAAATTAACAACAAAACCAAAAATCATAAAATACAACTTGTCTTGATTTCAAAAGATGAAATTAAAAAAACAATAGCGCAAGATGCCATAGGAATAATCGAAAGAAAAATAGATTCAAATTATAAAATGCAAGATTTTATGCCTGCAAAAAGACCAATTGAGCTTAAAAGTAATTCATATCCTATGCAAAATTTTGTATGTGCAAATGGCTTGATGGCACTAACTAAAGGACTTTGCGAATATGAAATTTATAAAAATGAGCTTAGAATTTGCTTATTGAGATGTTTTAATACAATTTCAAACCCTAAAAACCCAACTCGCTCAATTCCAGCCGGACCAAACCTTGAAACTCCCTTAGCTCAATTAATAAGAATAGTAAATTCAGAATTTATACTAAGCTTTGGAAATTACAAAAAAGCATTTAAATATACAGACTACTTATTTAATAACTATATTGCAATAGATGGAGAATATAACAAAGAAATCAATTTTAAAATAGATGAAATTCCCGAAAATAATTACTTTTACGGCATAAATAAAGGTAAGAAAATTCTATACAATTACAAAGAAAATAAAATATCTATGATATAAAAATATTATTTCAGGGAATAAAAATTTTAAGAGAAAAGTTTGATGAAGGATAAAAAGTGGAGACTTTAGTAATGAACGATGTTAAATCATGTGTTGAAATATTTGAAAAATATGGAATTAAAGCATCTGTTAATAAAGATGGTAAAATCATAATTTCACATTATGCTCAACCAAAAGAAGCTACATTCAAAGAGCTTGGAATAGATGAAGATAAGTTAATTGAAAATGTTATAGCGTGTATTGGAGTGTTTGACGCAAGAAAATCTTCCCTTACAACATTCCCTCTTGAAGTTTCTCAAGAAATAAAGTTATATGATGAAAATGAAATTACAGAAATGCCAAATCTTAAAGCAGCAGGCAAAATTCTTGTTAATTCAAAATTAAAAAAATTACCAAAGCTAAAAGCAGTAGGCTCTATCGATCTTGAAAATTCAGCAATAAAATCTCTTCCAAAATTAAGAGAAGCAGGCATTTTAATTGCTCAAAATTCTTCTCTAAAAGATTTAGGAAATCTTGAAAATGTAGGAAAATTATGTATTATAGACTGCCCTATCGAAAATTTAAACGCTCTTGAAAATGCTCAAGATATTTTTATCTGCTCGTCTGATGAAAATAAAAAAATAGATATAAAATCAATGAAAGAATTAAGAGAAGTAAATAATTTATTTGTCGCAAATTCAACTCTAAAATTCTTACCAAAATTAAAAAAAGCAGAAAAAATAGCTCTTTATAACTGTGATATTAAAAATATTAAAGATTCAATCTGTAAAAATACAGAAATTGAAGTTCATATATCAGATGATGAATTAAGTGAAAAATTTGATACATTTACAGATTGGTATAATTCGGATATTTTCCAAAAAACTATGGATATTCTGGGCGATATCGTAAACAAAATTCAAAGTTAATTAAAAACCGGCATTGACCGGTTTTTTAATACAAAATATATTATTAAGAAATGTTAAAAAAATATATACTTTTGAAATACTTAATATATAAATGTTTTTATATATATGTAAGTAGTTTTCAAAAAAGGTCGATAAGATGACTCAACAAGTTAACATAGTACAAAATCAAAATGATAACAATTCTCAAGTTAATGACCAAAATCGTTTTTTAGCTTGCGAAGAAATTGTTGATGAACTTGTTGAACAAGGTTTACCTACATCTTATGTACCTGAAAATTTTATATCCAAAATCTCAAAAACATACAATATAAGCTATCAAGAAGCAAAAACCTGTTTAAAGCTTGCAATTAAACAACTTGAAGCAACTAATAGCGAAGAAACTCCGAAACAAACAGAAAAATTATATGCCCAAAGCGGATATTTTTATCCCCAAGGATATACTCAAAATAACCATTTTTCAAAACCGAAAGACGGAATGGACAGTTTATCATCATTGGGAAGTTACAACAAATTAATGTTTGGAATACGTTAATCAAACATCAAACTCTAACAAACAAACGGCATTAGCAACGATAGCAATGCCGTTTCCTGTTGAATCCATCTTTTCATTAGTTTTAGCTTTAATTGAAATTTGATTTAATTCAATATTTAAAACTTGCGAGATATTTTTTCTCATTTCATCAATATAATTCATTAATTTAGGTTTTTGACAAATGATATTTGAATCGATATTTACTATCTTATAACCTTCATTTTTAATTAGTTTTAGTATTTCAGATAATAAATCCATACTATTTGCATTTTTATACTTTTCATCAGTATCAGGAAAATGATATCCGATATCCCTAAGTGCAAGTGCTCCAAGCATGGAATCTATAATTGCATGTACTAAAACATCAGCGTCGCTATGCCCTAAAAGTCCTAATTCATAAGGAATTTTAACACCGCCTAAGATTAAATCTCTATTTTCAGCGAGCTTATGAATATCATAACCTATACCTATTCGCATAAAACCAATCTTTCTATTAAATCGACAAGCTCATCGCTATCAACACTTTTTATATGATATTGTGCAATTTCTTTTAGTTTTTGACTGTTAGAACCAACGCAGGCTCTTAAGGCCGCATGTTTTAATAAATCAATATCGTTATCTTGATCACCAGACGCTATAACTTCATCATCAGATAAATTCCAATATTCTTTCAAAAAGTCCAGCGCTTTACCTTTTGAAGCCTCAATATCATTTATTTCAAGATACATTTTAGAGCTTTGAACAATGGTTAAAATGCCTTTATATCGCTCTTGTAAATCTTTTTTTACTTCTTTCATTAAATTTTCATCCAAAATAACACCTAATAATTTAGGCACATTATTGATTTTTAGCTCATCAAAACTCTTAACAACTTCATAAGTAGTACCTCTATTGTGGCAATAATCATACATTATTTTTTTATTATCATCTTCAACGTATAAAACGTCATTATTATAAACATGAGTATGTATATTTCTTTTTCTTAGATAATCGATTATTTCTTGAGCAATGTCATTTTTTAAAGGTTTTTGCCATAGGATTTCTTTTTTAGTTCTAACGACTGCCCCTTGATAGCAAATAACAGGATTATCAAGATTAAACTTTCTTGCTGTATAGTCTGCACCCATAAACATTCTTCCTGTTGCAAGGATTAATTTTGCGTCACTTTTTTTAATCTTTTCGATTAAGTCGGCCATTCTTTTAGTATATGAACCATCATAGTTCATTATCGTCCCATCAATATCGCTAACCCAAAGTTTAACTTTTGTCACAACTATACCTCATGATTTATTTTTATTATACAATAAAATAAAATATAACTTAAATAAGGAGCTTACAAAGTGGCTGAAAAAGTAGAAAGACAAAGACAAAAAGAACAAGACAGATTTGAAAGACGTCATAATTTTAATGCAGTAGAAGAAAATTTCACAGCGCAACAAGCATCATTAGAAGCATCAAGATGTTTATCATGCAAAAATGCAAGATGTAAACAAGGTTGCCCTGTTAATATCGATATTCCCGCATTTATAAAAGAAATTAAAGAAAATAATCTTGAAGGTGCAGGTGATATAATTCGTCAATCTTCAATGTTACCTTCTGTTTGCGGAAGAGTTTGTCCTCAAGAAAAACAATGCGAAGGCAATTGCATCCTAGGTATCAAAGGACAAAGTGTTGCAATTGGAGCTCTTGAAAGATATGTTGGTGATAACACTGAAGCTAAAAAAGTTGAAATCAAGCCAAACGGCAAAAAAGTGGCAATTGTAGGCTCAGGTTGTGCTGGTATGACAGCAGCAGCCGATTTAAGAAACGCAGGTTTTGAAGTATCAATTTTTGAAGCATTGCATGAATTTGGCGGTGTTTTAAGATACGGTATTCCTCCATTCAGACTTCCAAGAAATGTTTTAGATAGAGAAATTGAATCTCTAAAAGATATGGGGGTTAAATTCTTCAAAAATGTTATTGTTGGTAAATCAATTACAATCAAACAACTTCAAGAAGAAGGTTATGAAGCAATCTTCATCTGCTCAGGTGCTGGACTTCCAAAAATGATGAATATCCCTGGAGAAAACTTAAACGGCGTATATAGTGCAAACGAATTTCTAACAAGAGTTAATTTGATGCACGCTCAAAGTCCCGACACTCCGACACCTTTAAAAATAGGCAAAACAACAGCTATCATTGGCGGCGGAAATGTTGCAATGGATGCTGCAAGAACCGCTGTTCGTGTAGGTTATGAAAAGGTTTATATCTTTTATCGAAGAACAGAAAAAGAACTTCCTGCTCGTCTTGAAGAAATTCGCCATGCAAAAGAAGAAGGAGTTGATTTTCAATTCTTACATGCACCAACTGAAATATTTGGCGAAGATGGCTGGGTAAAATCAATGAGATTTGAAATTATGGAACTAGGTGAACCTGATGCTTCAGGTAGACAAAAACCCGTTCCAACAGGCAAGTTTGTTGATGTTGATCTTGATAGCGTAATTGTTTCATTAGGAACAGGTCCAAATCCAATTATTCAAAGAAGTGCGGAAAACGAAAACCTTGATTTAAATACAGATAACAAGGGTTATATTATAATTAATGAAAAAGGCGAAACTTCAATAAAAGATATTTATGCGGGCGGGGATGTTGCTCCATTAGGCCCATCCACTGCAATTAATGCTATGGGTGCTGGAAAACGAGCAGCTAAAGCAATTATTGAAGCACTTGGTTAAAAAAAATTAACAATTTTAGCAATTTTATAAATTTACCTGCTTTATATAAGCGGGTAAATTTATATAAGAAAGTAAGATATGTACGAAATAAGCGCAAATAGAGCATATATTAATGGTAAAAACGGAATTTATGATAATAAAATCATAGACCCGTCAGCTCGCTACGGAAGAAACGCAGCAAGCAATTATCAAGGATACATATCAGATTTTAAAGTTGATGTTGTAAAATTTCCTAAAATGAAAAATTTAGACAAATTAAGTCATGATGAATTCGAAGCTAAAATGACTGAATTTGATAATGCTATTGAAAGATTAAATGCTCAAAAAACACCTCCTGTTCGCTTTGAATATACATATTCTGAGCTAGATGGCGACTCAATTGACACAATGTCGCTTATGGGAGCAAGCTATGAAGAACTCGGAGGCGTTTCAATTAAAACAAGAAAAATGTCAAAAATGCTTAAAGATACATTTACACCAAGCATTTTTAAACAAATAATATCTAACATAAAAGCTAAACTCAAAGGCAGACCAACAAGTAAAATCACATACCATCGAGAAAAATTAAGCGCAAAAGGTGTAGATTTAAATAACGACGGAAGAATTGATGTTGCAGAATATGCTGCAAATATACTTGCAAGCGATTTATATTCAGATGGCAAAATTGATGGTAAAATCAATAATCAAGGCGAAAATCAATTAATTAACGATGCTAAAAAGAAAAATATAATCCGAACAAAAGCAAGATACTTTGCCTTATATCAAAAATTTAACTTAGGTAAAGCAAAACAAGAATTTTTAGATAATTCTAATAATTTAGTGCAATGATTATTTTTTAATTAATTCACATTTAATATTTTTGAAAAATTTTTCAATCGGAAAAACATATCCTATTGGTCTTAATTAGTTTATTGTATAAATCATAGAGCTCCACATTAATACCATTGATATTAAAAAGAATGTCAGTGCAAATTTTTCTTTTTTAGTCATAATTATTCCTTTTCTTGAATTGATTTTTGAAGCCATTGTTCAGCCCTTGCGCCATACATAATTTTGCCGTCTATTCTGATGCCATAGCCAAAAGGGTCTTCGCCTTCATTAATTCCATCAATATCCATGCAGAAAGTTTTATAATTATAAAGAGTCTTACCTATTGGAGATGTGCCCGGATATGTGGCAGTACCATCTTCTTTTACGTAATAATATGCACCGCCTTCTGGTTCAGGGTTGGTTGAACTTGTGCACACATAAGTATCGCCTGATGGTACACAAGTTGCCCCATCTGTGCCGTTCCAATATGCTCTAAATAAACATTTTTTTTCTGGAGTGTCGTATTTGAAATTTGTAAATGCACCAAAAGTATGCGCTGGAGAAACTTGATAATAAACAATACCGTCAGAAGTAACTATTTCGGGGTTAACATTAGATTCGTTTTTTTTGCAATAATAATCTAAAATTTCTGATATTGAATTTTTTCCCGAAATAATAAATCCGATTTGATTTACCTTCCAATCAAGAGAAATGTATGCATCATCACCATTGTTTTGTGTTCCGCAATTCACACTTTTTGTATTTAACATTTCAGAAAAAGTTTTACAAAAATATACAATATCAGAATCTTTTTCTGAACTTATGTTGGTTCCATCGGGTTTATAGCCTAAATCTTTTCCGTAATATTCATCTGAATTAACAAGCTCTCTTATAACAGTGCCTAATGTATTATTTCCTTTTTTAAATTTCATAACATCTTCATTAGGAGTTGAATTAATCGCAACGGGCAATAATATCGCGGTTAATACTCCAATTACAACCAAAACTATCATAATTTCAGCCAAAGTAAACCCTAAATTTTTTTTCATCACCATTCCTAATATAATTTATAAGTTATAATATATAACTTATAACATTATTATATTTATAAGTCAATATTTATATACTTATAAGTATGGATAAATCAACTTTATTAAAAAAATTCGGCAAAAATGTCAAAATTGAAAGAATAAAAAAAGATTTAACACAAGAACAATTGGCTGAAATTATGAATGTATCTCAAAACTACATTGCAAACATCGAAAGAGGAAAAGCTAATATGTCTTTAGCAAAAATTGATGAACTTGCAAATTACCTTAATGTTAAAATAACAGTTTTACTAGACTTTGAATAAAAAAGCCTCCAATTAGGAGGCTTTTTTTATAATTGACTTATTATATCTTGTTCGATTTTTAATAAAATATCGTCAATTCCTTGTTGGGTTTTGCCCATACCCTGTGCTAATTGTGGTTTTCCACCGCCATTTCCGCCTAAAGCACGAGTAATTTCTCCAACTAATTTACCTGCTTGGATTTTGCTTGTAAGTTTATCTGTAACTTTTGATACTACAAAGACACTGCCATCTTTTTTCATAGAACAAAATACTACAACACACTCACCAAGTTTGCTTGCAAGTAAATCAATACCAAGTTTTATAGCATTTGGAGCAAAATCTTCAATTTTTGAAATTAAAACTTTAGAGCCATTTACTTCTTTTGCTTTTGAAATAAATGTATTAAAGCTGTCTTTTGCTCTTTGAGCTTCCATATCACCAATTTTTGATGATAAATCTTTAACTTCTTGAGATAATTTATCAATTTTTTCTTGAATTTTATCAGCAGGAACTTTATTTAAATGAGAAAGCTCATCCAATGTATCTGCTTTTGAATTTAGCATTTCAAATGCAGAATTAGAGCAAACTACTTCAATTCTTCTAACACCAGCGCTACATGCTGATTCAGAAACAATTTTTGCCATTCTAAGCTCAAGTGTTGAATCTACATGGCAACCTGCACAAAGCTCTTTAGAATAGCAATTTTCATCATCACAAAAGCTTACAACTCTAACAAATTCGCCATATTTTTCACCAAATAATGCCATAGCGCCTGTTGAATTTGCTTCATCTAATGACATTACTTGGGTTGTTCTTTTTAGGTTCATATTAATCCAAGAATTAAGCTGTTTTTGAACTTTTTGAATTTCTTCTTTTGTCATTGCTCTATCAAAAGTGAAATCGTATCTTGTTCTGAATTCATCAACCGCAGAACCTGCTTGATGTACCTCACGACCTAATACTTTTTGTAATGCCGCTTGCAACAAGTGAGCCAAAGAGTGATGTTTTGTAATTTCTTTTCTTCTTAAAATATCAATTTTAGCTCTAACTTCATCGCCTTTTTTAATTGTTTCATCGCTCAAAATTACTCTATGAACAAAAATATCTTGAACTTTAAAAGTTTTTATAACTTCTAAATTTCTTCCATTTAATTCAAAAATACCACTATCGCCTACTTGTCCGCCACATTCAGCATAAAATGGTGTTGCATCTAAAATTATATCAAATACTCCATTTGTTGCTTCGTCAACATTATTGCCTTTTTCATCAACGATAGATAAGACTTTAGCTTTTTGTTCAAATTTTTCATAACCTACAAAATCAGTGGCAGGATTATTAATATAATTTAAATCATCAGTAATAACTACCTTTTGAGCTGACGCACGAGCTCTATCTTTTTGCTCTTGCATAGCAGATTTAAAACCTTCTTCATCAACATCAACGCCTTTTTCTAGGGCAATTTCTTTTGTTAATTCAAAAGGAAATCCGTATGTATCATACAATTTAAAGGCATCTTCGCCCATAATTTTTTTAGAGCCGTCATTTATAGCTTTTTCAATAGCATTTTCAATTAATTGATAACCTTTATCCAAAGTTTGTTTGAAACGCTCTTCTTCTTTTAAAATTGTATCTTTGATTTTCTTTTCATTTTCTTTTAATTCTGGATATTGAGCACAATATTTTTCAATTACTGTATCCACAATTGGCGCCATAAAAGGTAAATCAAGACCCAATAAATAACCATGACGCAAGGCACGTCTTAAAATCATTCTTAAAACATAGCCCCTGCCTTCATTTGATGGCATAATACCGTCTGCAATCATAAATGTAACACATCTTGCATGGTCAACTACAATTCTTAAAGAAATATCCGTTTTTGGATTTTCCTTATATTTTTTGCCTGTAATTTCACAAACTTTATTTAAAATATGTTTTAATACATCTGTTTCAAATGTTGATTCAACCCCTTGGCAAACCATTGCAATACGCTCTAGTCCCATTCCTGTATCAACATTTTTCTTATCAAGAGGGCTTTGGTTTCCAACTTCGTCTTGGAATAATTCAGTAAATACCATATTCCAAATTTCAACCCATCTATCACATTCGCAAGTTGCAATAGAGCAATCATCGCTACATTTTAAATGTTCGCCAAGGTCATAATGAATTTCGCTGCATGGTCCGCAAGAACCTGTCGGCCCCGGAGGTCCCCAGAAATTATCTTTCTTGCCTTTTCTTATAATTCTTTTTGGGTCAATATCTGTTGAATTTTTCCAAATTTCATAAGCTTCATCATCTGTTTCAAAAATTGTTACCCAAAGACGATTTTTATCCAATCCAAGATATTCTTCGCTTGTTACAAATTCCCAAGCCCAAGGAATAACCTCTTTTTTGTAATAATCACCCCAAGCAAAATTACCTAACATTTCAAAAAATGTATGGTGACGAGGTGTTCTTCCAACATTTTCAATGTCAGAATCTTTACCGCCTGCACGAGCACATTTTTGACAAGTTGTCGCTCTTGCTGGTGTATATGGGCATTTTTCTATACCTAAATAATATGGAACAAATTGAACCATGCCAGCACTAGTCAAAAGCAAAGTCGGATTATCCGGTATTAAGCTTGAGCTTTTAACACGTGTAGAATTATGTTTTTTTTCAAAAAAACTTAAAAAACCTTCTCTAATTTCATCAACTGTTTTCATCATAATACGTTGATATTAGCACAAAGAAAATAAAAAATAAAAGAGGTAAAAAATACCTCTTTTATGGTCCCCAAACTAGATAGAAATATTAAAAATTGCTCCGAAACGTCCGCCGCAAGGGCGATAATATGCTCTTGGAGGCAAGTAACCATACGGATAATATCCGCCATAATATCCATAAAAACCGCAATCGAAACAATTTCTAACATATCCATGATGGTGATGATTATGTATAGGAGGTTTGTGCATTTTCCGATGTTTAATATCTTTATGAGGCGGATTATGAGGTGCTGCTTGAGCATAATTCAGCCCAAAAAATACAAAACAAAAAAGTAAAGCTAAT
>CALUZF010000015.1 GCA_944325165.1 Candidatus Gastranaerophilales bacterium | reverse complement strand
ATCTTCCTTGTAAGGGAAGCGCTCTACCAACTGAGCTAAACGCCCTTGCGCAATATTTATATTACACTATCAATTTTCAATGTCAAGCGTTTTATTATACTTTTTCTAAAACCTCTTCTTGATTTTTAAATTGCATATTATATAAATTTCTATATTTTCCATCAGGAATATTCAATAATTCCTCATGGGTACCCATTTCAACAATTTTTCCATTATCAACAACGATAATTTTATCTGCATTAAAAATAGTTGAAAGTCTATGAGCAATAACAAAAACTGTTTTATCTTTCATTAAGTTATCAAGCGCTTTTTGAACAATTTTTTCTGACTTATTATCAAGAGCAGATGTTGCCTCATCTAAAACGACAATCGGAGCATTTTTAATCATTGCTCTTGCAATTGCTATTCTTTGTTGCTGACCTCCAGATAAAGATACTCCATTTTCAGCTATATTTGTATCAATGCCTTTTTCAAGAGTTGATACAAATTCATCTAAATGAGATGCTTTTAAAACTTTTTCAATAGCTTCATCAGTCGCATTTTTATTTCCTATTAGAATATTTTCTCTGATTGTTCCAGAAAATAAGAAATTATTTTGAAAAACTTGTGAGATTGAATTTCTCAAAGAATTAAGAGTAAAATTTTTAATATTTACACAATCAAAATAAATTCCACCGTCTGAAACATCATAAAAACGAGGCAATAGATTAACTATTGTGGATTTTCCACCGCCAGAATTTCCAACTATTGCAATAGTTTGACCTTTTTTTGCGCTAAAAGAAATACCTTTTAGAACTTCAGTATTTTCATCATAAGAAAATCTTACGTTTTTAAATTCAATATTTTGAGGAACAAAATTTAATTCATTTTTGCCATCATCTTTTATTCTTGAATTAAAATCAAATAATTCAAATACCCTGCTTATAGCAACAAAAACACCTTGAATATTAGTTAAATCATTTCCTAGTGTTTTAATTGGTTTATATAATAATAGTAATGATGTAATAAAACTTGCAAAACTTCCTGTTGTTAATTTTCCGGCAGCAATAAGTTGATTTCCTGCAAGCATAACAATAGCAACGCCAATACTTGCAATTATATACATAATTGGAGATAACCAGCCTGTTCTTTTTGTTAAAGACATTTGCAAATCAAAAGTGGTTCTAATTAAATCTTTAACTCTTTTATATTCCATCTCTTGTAAATTATATCCGGAGATTACTTTATTACCTTTATATGTTTCATTAAAAGATGTTGTTATATCTCCACCTACAACAGTTGATTTATTTGAAACTTGTTTAATTTTTTTTCTTAAAAATGTCATAGGTAAAAATGCGCAAACAAGAACAACAACACCAACAAAAGCAAGCTCCCATGAATTATAAAGTAAAACAAAAATCAAACCTAGAGCGCTTGTTGCTGATGTAATTAAGGTTTTAATTGAATTAATTAATGATTTACTTGCAATATCAGGGTCAGATAAAAACCTTGATATAACTATTCCTGATGAATTATCGTCATAAAATTTTGAATCAAGATAAACCAATTTTTTAAATAAATCAACTTTTATATTATTAGAAATTTTTAAACTAATCCAATCTGATAAATAAGTATTTAGATATCTTAAAACACCTTGTATACCTGCGAAAATAACAATCCCGGGAGGAATTACCAAAGCTAAAAAATCTCTTGTTAAAGTATAACCAAAGCAATCAAGGGTTTGGCCATTAACAACCACATCAATATACGGTTTTAGCGCAAAAGCAGTAACACCATCCAATAAACCCAATGGAATAGCCAAAATAAAAGTTAATAATACTCTTGGAATTAAAGGCTTTATGTAGGGAAAAATTCTATTTAATAAATACTTATAATTAAAAGCGTTGTCTGTTCTTATTTCATTTAGTTTCATCTATAAATCTCTTAAATACTACCTAAACATTATTACATAAAAAAATATTTTTAAACTTTTTGTAACTAGTTTTGTTAAGATTTTATCAATTTTGATTTTTAAAATATAATAACTATGGTGGATTATGAGTATAAATGTAATTAGAGAATATTATTCAATAATTAGAGATAAAATCAGACATTGTTATTTTGAAACAGCAATATTAAATATAAATAAACTCTTAAGCGTATATCCTAAAGATGAGCATGCATATTATTATAAAGGGGTATGCAATTTTGCTTTAAATGACTATAGAAATGCTGTTATAAACTATAATACCGCTATAAAATTAAATCCCGGATATGCAAAAGCATATTTTAATCTTGGAGTTACATATTATATTGTTAAAGACTATGATAAAGCTTTGATAAATATTGCAAAAGCACTTATAATTTTTGAAAAACAAAAAGAATTAAATAAAAGAAAACGTGCAATTGATGCGCTTAATTTAATCAAAAAAGAAAGAGGGGTTTAATGAGTGCTATAATTGCGCTAAGTAGTATATTTTTTATATTAATAATAGTAAGTTTATCTTTAATTTTAATAATTAAACATTCAAATTTATGCATAAAATATAACAGATTAAACAAGTATCTTTATAAATATTTAAACGTTATAACATCAGCCAGATACGGCAATTTAAAATCAAAATGCGATGATGGAATTGATGCACTAACTATTCAATTATCTAAAAATACAAATGCACTTTTAGAAAGTGTTTTTGATAGAGATATAATGATAAATGAATACATTGAAAAAGAAAAGCAATCTCAAAATATAAAACAGGATTTTATATCAAGCTTAGCACATGACCTAAAAGTCCCTATTATTGCTCAAGATAACACTTATGACCTATTTTTAAACGGAAATTTTGGAGAATTAAACGATATACAAAAATCCGCCATAAAAAACCTTAAAATTTCAAATAATGATTTAAAAAATTTAATTGTTGATTTATTGGATGTTCAAAAATTAGATAGACAAGAACTTGAATTAAATATTCAAAATACCAATTTAAATCAGTTAATTAAAGAAGTAATCGAACAAAATAAAAGTATTTTAACTATTCAAAATAAACAAATTATTTTCAATTCAACTTCTGAAATTTTTTATCCACTAGATTCATTTTTAATTAAGAGGGTTTTGAATAATTTAATTTCAAATGCTATATTTTACGGTAAGAATTCAAAAAATATAACTATTACACTGTCAAAAAATCCAAATGAAATAATTTTGTCAGTATCAGATGAAGGCGATGGAATTAAAGAAGAAGATATAAATAATATCTTTACAAAATACTATACAGCTTCAAAAAAATATTCAAATATAGGAGTAGGATTAGGGTTATATATAGCAAATAAAATAGTTAGCGCTCATTTTGGAAAAATTGAAGCAAAAAATAATAAAGATAAAGGTGCTTGTTTTGCTATTGTGCTTCCATATAAAAACTGATAGTATTAAGCTATGCAAAATATGGATATTGAAAGCATTTCACAAATTATTTCAGATTACCTTATATATCTTGAAATGGAAAAAGGTTTATCAAAAAATACAATTTTAGCTTACCAAAATGATTTAGTCGGCTTTTTTGATTATCTATCTCAAGAAAAAGACGTTGTGCTAGATGAGCTAAAAAGAAAAGATTTTTCATCCTATACAAAATATCTTGCAAAAAACGAAATAAATCCATCCACAATAACAAGAAAAATTGCTTCAATTAAAGGTTTTTTTAGATATCTCTGTTTTAAAAAAATTCTAAAAGTAAACCCCTCAAATTCTATAACTACGCCAAAATTACCAAAAAGATTGCCTAAAGTATTAACTATAAATGAATTAAATAAAATTTTAAAAAATAATTTATCTAAATTTGAATTTGCAATTGTAGAGCTATTATATTGTTCAGGAATAAGAGTCAGCGAATTAACAGAGCTTGAGCTAAAAAATATCGATTTAGCACAAAACATGATTAAAGTTTTTGGAAAAGGCTCAAAAGAAAGAGTCGTTCCAATAGGGAAAAATTGTTCTAAAACTTTAAAAGATTATATAAAATCAAGGGAATTAACAGCGCTAAAATACAATTCAAAGCCATATCTTTTCTTAGATGATAAAGGACAAAAAATAACAAGACAAAAAGTCTATAACATCATCCATTCTCTTGGTAATTCAATTGATAAAAATATCTCTCCTCATACAATTCGCCACTCTTTTGCAACACATTTATTAGAAAATGGTGCCGATTTAAGAGTTGTTCAAGAGCTTTTAGGGCACTCTAGTATTGTTACAACTCAACTATATACGCATATTTCTAAAAAAACATTAAGAGAAATTTATTTTAGTATTAACAAATAATTTAAGTGCTAAAATAAACTTATGAAGATAAATTGGCAAAAAGAAGATTTAAAACATATCTGGCATCCTTGCTCTCAAATGAAAGATTATGAGGAGCTACCGCCCATTGTAATTGAAAAAGGTCAAGGTATAAATTTATACGACATAAATGGCAAAGAATATAAAGATGTTGTTTCATCTTGGTGGTGTAATCTTTTGGGTCATTGTAACCCTGTCATTTCAAAAAGATTAAAAGAACAAGCTGATAAATTAGAGCATGTTATTTTTGCAAATTTCTCTCATAAACCCGTTATTGAATTATGCATGAGATTACAAAAATTATTACCAAAAGGTTTAACCAAATTTAATTTTGCAGATAATGGCTCAAGCGCTATTGAAATGGCAATGAAATTAAGTTTTCAATATTTTCAACAAACGGGTTTTAGCGAAAAAAAGCGCTTTATGGCGCTAAGCGATGCTTATCATGGCGAAACAATAGGAGCATTATCAATCGGAGCTTGCGATTTATATTCTAAAATTTATAAACCGATTTTACTTGATGTTATAAGAATACAAGCGCCGGATTGTTATCGTTGTCCTTTTAATAAAAATAGGCAAAATTGCAATTGTGAATGTTTTTGCGATTGTGAAAAGCAATTTGAAAAATATGGTGCACAAACTGCTGCCATCCTAGTTGAGCCATTATTGCAGGGAAGTGCTGGCATGAAGATTTATCCTGCTTTATATCTAAAAAAATTAAGAGAAATTTGCGATAAATATAATGTCCATCTTATATTAGATGAAATAGCAACAGGATTTTATAGAACAGGAAAGATGTTTGCTTGTAATCATGCCAATATAACTCCTGATATAATGTGTGTTTCAAAAGGTTTAACAGGCGGATATATGCCAATGGCAATAGCTATAACAACAGATAAAATTTATAATGCATTTTATGATGAATATAATACCCACAAAGCCTTTATGCACTCTCATACATATTCAGGAAACCCACTAGGTGCAAGTTGTGCTTTAGGAGTTTTGGATATTTTAGAAACAGGTGAGATTCAAAAACATTTAGCTGAAGTTACGCCATATTTTAATAATTTAATAAAAGAAAAATTTTTAAATCATAAAAATATCGGCGAAGTTCGCTCTATTGGTTTAATCAATGCTATTGAAATAGTTAAAAATAAAAATACAAAAGAAAGCTTTGATTCAAAATTAAGAACAGGTTATCAAATATATAAAAAGGCTCTCAAAAAAGGTGTTTTATTAAGACCCTTAGGAGATGTTATATATTTTAACCCGCCATTAATTATTGATAAAAAAGATATGGATTATGTGACAAACATTGCTTTTGAATGTTTGTGCGAAACATTGGATAATTAAAATTCAGTTAATTCTTTATAAATTTTAATTGCATAATTATCGCTCATACCGGAAATATAATCTATTATTGCTTGTTTATAATCAGAAATATTTTCTATATCATAAATTAGCACATTTCTATATTTTCTTATTCTATGAGTTTTTTCATCAATATTTGAATATTTGATAAGCCAATCAGAAAAATCATTTGTTGGTGTCGGATAAAATTTAGAATATTTTGATAATTTATGTAATGTATTAAACCCGTCATAATAGCTCAAAAGAAAATCAAAAATATCGTTTATGACTAATTTTGCATATTTCATAAAAGGAATAAAACGTGGATTAGAATAAATTTTTTGATAATTAAATTTTTTAATTTTATTCATCATCTCATAATGTTCTTTTGAAAAAGTTAAACCTTTATCGGGGTTTGAATTTAAGCATAAATTTACAATAAATTCATGAATTAAAGATGAAGTATTTACATCTTTAAATTTAATTTTTTTCTTCATAACCTCTTGGGCTAATTGTTTTAAAGTCAATAAATCTTCCTTATCAAAAAATTTATAGTTATATGCATCTTGAATGTCTCTTCCTAAATAGGCAATTTTATCGGAAATTTTTACCACACAACCTTCGTATGTGTATGGCATATATTTGCCTTTTTCGATAAGTTTTAAATCTATAAATTCATCTCTTGGCTTTATACAATTTTCATTAACTTCACCACAATGGCAAACAATGCCATCTCGAACTGCATAAGTTAAATTAAGATTTTCCTTAAAACCGCTATAATTAGGTAATGTTTCTATTAAATCGATGAAACGAAGGGAGTTTTTCTCATGCCAGAATTTTTTATCAAAACCATGTTCTTCCATTATTTTTTCAATTATTTTTTCTCCATGGTGTCCAAAAGGGCTATGACCTAAATCATGACCTAGTGCAATTGCTTCAGCTAGAGAAACATTTAACCCTAGGACAGTTGAAATAGTTTTTGAAATACTTGCAACATGATTCACATGTTCAATTCTTGTACAAACATGATCATTGTTTGTTGCAAAAAAGACTTGTGTTTTATGTTTTAGCCTTCTATAAGCGCTTGAATGAAGAATTCTATTATTGTCTCTATCAAATTCTGATCGTATATCAAACGGTTTATGAGATAATGGTGCCAATCTTGTTATAGCATTTTCCCATTTTGGATTGCTCTCAACCATTGCATATTCGCTAAATAAATTTTTTTGTAATTCCTGCATACCAAATAAAATCCTAATTTTTTATAATTATACGCAATATTATTGATTTTTAAATCATATATGTATTTTATTTTGCATAAGTGTTAGAATATGTTTATGACCAAAGAAATGATGGTAGTAATAGCTTTTTTTGTGTTTATTTTGATTCGATGTTTTATAATCGAACCAAATTCTCTTGTGATTAAAAAATATGAAATAGAAGACAATAAACTACAAGGGATAAGAGTTGCTTTTTTGAGTGATTTTCATCTAAAAAGACGTGAGTATAAAAAGCTTGATAAAATTGTTAATTTAACCAATATGCAAAACCCAAACATTGTATTGCTTGGAGGAGATTATGCAAGAGGTCATGATATTAAAAACACAATGAACCCTATAATCACAGCTCAAAAATTAAGTTTAATTAATGCTCCTACTTATGCAGTTTTAGGTGAAAATGATTGGTGGACAGATGGCGATGCAATATCGAAAGCTCTAAAAGATAGCGGCATTAGAGTTTTAGAAAATAGCAGTGTAAGAATTATATTAAAAAATAGATATGTAGATATAATCGGTTTATCAGATTTAACCACCCAAAAACCAAGCATATCTAAAGCTTTTAGAAAAACCGCTCTACCTAGAATATTAATAACTCATAACCCCGATGTATATTTTGATATTATAGATGATGTTAACTTAATTTTAGCAGGACATACTCACGGAGGACAATTCGTTATTCCCTTTGCTAAACCTGTTTATGTTTCATCTAAATATGGATCTGAATTTGCGAATGGTCTTATAAAAAAAGCGAGGAACAGAATGATAGTTTCAACAGGAATAGGAACAACAGGTTTTCCTGCAAGATTAAACTGTAAACCAGAAATTGTTATAGTTGATTTTGTTAGAGTTGGTAGCGTAAAGCAAGTTAGTAAAAAAACTAAACATTAATTGACAGCAAATATTTAAAATTTATAATTTAAACATAGCGAGGGTTGAGTATATGCATATTTTTTGGGCAATATTAGGTATATTTTTTCTATGTTTAGATTTTACCAAAACAAGCATAATTAAACTTACTTTGGCATCTACGTTTTTATTTTGTTCAATAATATCTTTTAAATTTCCAAATAACTATTTATATCAAATATATTCTCTATTAAGCTTTGGTATGCTTTTTTATTTCTTAATAAAAATGACATTAAAAAAAGAACAAAAAGAAATAAAGAAAGCAAAATCACTCGATGATTTCATAGGCAAAATTGCAATAGTAAAAAAAGATATAGGAAAAACCTTATCTATAGACGGTCTTGGATATATTGAATATAATAACCAATTGTGGAGCGCAAAAAGCATTGATGATAAAGAAATAAAAGCGGGAGATAAAGTAGAAATAGTATCTAAAGAAAATATGATAATGAATGTCAGGGTGGCAAAATAATGCAAAAAAACAATAAAAGACTTTTAATAGTTGATGATGACAAACAAATTCGAGAGCTTTTGGTTTTTGATATTGCTCAAAGCGGATATATTGTAGATTGTGCAACAGACGGTCAGGAAGGACTTAAAAAAGCTCTTGAAAATAATTATGATTTAATTCTTTTGGATGTTATGATGCCAAAAATGAATGGTTATGATGTTTGTAAAAATATAAGAATAGCAAAACCGGATGTACCCATTTTGATGTTAACTGCAAAAGGAACAATCGAAGATAAAACTCAAGGTTTTGACTGTGGTGCTGACGATTATTTAATCAAACCT
The DNA here is from genome assembly GCA_944325165.1 of Candidatus Gastranaerophilales bacterium. Classification (GTDB taxonomy): domain Bacteria; phylum Cyanobacteriota; class Vampirovibrionia; order Gastranaerophilales; family Gastranaerophilaceae; genus RUG14156. The sequence goes on along the minus strand of CALUZF010000015.1, from coordinate 11,887 downwards.
TTTGAAATTCAAGAAGTATTATTAAGAATAAGGGCTCTTTTAAGACGTGGCGAATCTAATCAAAAACAAAACACAAAAGAGGTTTTAAGAGCAGGCGATATTGAGATTTTACCCGATAGTCTAGAAGCTGTAATTGTTGATAAAAAAGTAAAACTAACCCCAACAGAATTTGAAATTTTATATTGCTTAATGCAACATATAAATTCACCTGTTACTTTAGCAACGCTATTGGATGAAGTTTGGGGATATGGCTCAGATGAAGATGTCAGAATGGTTAGAGTGCATGTTGGCGGGCTTAGACAAAAAATAGAAATCAACACAAGAGAGCCAAAATATCTTCATACAATCGTAAATGTAGGATATAAGCTAACACCCTTTGGATTATTGGAAGATAATTAATGAGAAGATTAAAAATAGTTGAACAAATTATCATAGTGCTTATTTTTGCGGTTTTAATACCGTTTGTTACAATGGGTTTAATTATAAATAACGTTTCTCAACAAAGCATAAGACAAGAGCTTGCATATAACGCAAGTTTAATTGCAAAATTTACAGGTAATGCCATAGAAAACTATGTTGCATTTAGTCAAGCCCAATTAAATCAAATGGCTTCAGGATTTAGTTATATTTCTGATGCAATGGAAAAGCTTCAATATTTTGATGAAATGGAGTCAAAATCAAAACTCTTTAAAACCCTTGATGTAGTTAAAAGACCTTCAATTCCACCTTACGAACTTGATATTGAAAATTCTAAATTAATACTTTATTCTCCAATAAAAGATAAAAAAAATTATTATCTGACAGGTCAAATTGAAGTTAATATCTTAAATGTTTTATTTGATGAAAAATCACAAAGACATATTTATATCTTTAATTCAAAAAATAATGAGCTTTTAGCGACAAATGCTGATGAAAAAAATGCAAAATTAATTCTATCTGAGCTGGACATTAAAGATGGACAAAAAGAGGGTATTTTTGGAAAAAAGAAAAATACACCAAAAGCATATTATAAAATTTCAAACCCCGATTGGTTTATTATAGTTGATACAACGCAAAAAATCACATCAAATACTATTGTAAAAGCAAGAGCAAGAATTCTGCTTTCATTATTCTTCTCGGCATTATTTATATTCATTATTGTTGGTCTATATACAACCTATCTATATATAAATGTAAGACAATTATTCAAAGGTATAACTGCAATATCAAAAGGAAACTACGATAAAAAAATTCACCTTTTAAAAACAGTTTTCACACCTTATGAAATAGTATTTTTAGCTAAAGAATTTAATTACATGGCTAATAAAATTAATGTTTCTTATAAAGATTTAAGAAGAAAAAATATTGAACTTGAAGAATTAAACAAATTCAGAGAACACCTTGTAAATGCTACAAGCCACGAATTTAGAACGCCTTTAACAAGCATTATCGGATATACTTCAAGGTTATTGAGAAGAGATGTTGTTGTAGATGATGAAATGAAGCTTCAATCACTTCAAATTATTAAACAACAAGCTCAAAGGCTATCCAAAATGGTTGAGGATTTGCTTGTTATACCTGAGCTTGAAAGCTATAGCTTAAAATTCAACATAGAAGAAGTAGATTTAATTGAATTAACAACTCAAGTTTTAGAATATTTAAAAAATGAAAACATAGAATTTGAAACCGATTTTTCAAAAGATACAAATTATGTATATTCTGACCCTTATAGACTAGAGCAAATTTTAGTAAATATAATCGATAATGCGATTAAATATAATATTGATAATCAACCTATTAAAATTGAAATTAAAAATATAAATCAGACACCAACGCTAAAAATTTCAAATAAATGTGAAAAAATTTCACCTCAAATGAAAGAAAAATTATTTGATAAATTTATAAGAGTTGATTCTGAAATGACTAGAACAACAAGAGGCACAGGTCTTGGTTTGTATATTGTTAAAGGATTAGCTAACGCTATGGAAATTAATTTGAAATTAGATATAGATGATTATTTTACAATGACTTTAGAATTTAGTGATTATGTTAAATAAATATATGAAAATAGCTTTAAATGAAGCAAAAAAAACAAAAATTGATGTTCCAATCTGCGCTCTAATTGTTAAAAATAATGAAATTATAAGTATCAAAACGAATGCAAGAGAAAAGCTAAATCAAACATTTGCACACGCCGAAATGTTAGCTATAAAAGAAGCAAATGAAAAGTTAAATTCTTGGAGATTAGATGAGTGTGATATGTATGTAACGCTTGAACCTTGTCCTATGTGTGCTTGGACGATAATAAATTCAAGAATTAAAAATGTTTACTTTGGCTCTTGGGATTTAAAATATGGTGCATTTGGCGGAGCAATAAACTTAGCAAAATTAGCAAATTCAAAAATAAATATTAAAGGCGGAATTTTAGAACAAGAAGCAAATGAAATTTTAAAAAAATATTTTGAGAAATTAAGAAATGAAAAATAAACTCGATGAACTAACTAAAAAATATGAAATAAAAGATTTTATAAAAAATGACCCTATTCAATTTCCTCACAAATTCAAAAGAAAGGAAGATGTTGAAATAGCGGGCTTTATATCATCACTTTTTGCTTTTGGCAGACGAGAATTATTTATAAAAAAATTAGATTATCTTTTTTCACTTGCAAACAGTCCTTTTGAATTAATAAATGATTTTAGAAAATATAATCTTGATAATTTTATATATCGATTTATCAAAAACGAAGATTTAATTGAGCTTTTAAGGATTTTAAATAAATTATATATACAAGATAAAAGCTCACTAGAAGAACTTTTCAACTCAAAAGACAGATTTAACACTGTCACAAATTATTTTTACAATAACTCAAATTGTTCTCAAAATTTAGGTTTTTGTTTTATGTTTGCAAAACCAAGCAACAATTCAGCTCTTAAAAGATTAAATATGTTTTTAAGATGGATGGTAAGAGAAGGGCAAGTTGATTTTGGTATTTGGAAATCGATTAAAAAATCAGAGCTTTTAATACCTCTTGATACCCATGTAGCAAGAATTTCTAGAGAATTTAATTTATTAAAAAGAAAGCAAAATGATTTTAGAGCGGTATTAGAATTAACCGATAAATTAAAAGAATTTGATGAAAATGACCCTGTTAAATATGATTTTGCTTTATTTGGTCTTGGGATAGAAACAAAAAAATAATTAATTTTTGTAAAATTTTTAGCAAATTTTATCTTTTTTTGAGCGTTATATAAACAAGTCAAGGGAGATAAAATGAAAGTAAATAATATATCATATAATAATACAGCTTTTCAAAAACGTTTTAGTTTTAATAAGCCTCAAAAAAAGCAACAAACAACACTACCTATTGATAATAACGATTTTCTTGTTGAAACCTTAAAAAGTAATATTATAAGGGATGAAATTATATCAACAAAAAGATCAAAAGAAGAAATGTCTTTATTTCAAGACATGGCTGATTCTTTTACAAGTGAAGCGAGTAAAATATACGATATGGGTGTTGATATAGCTATACAAGCACATTCTAAAAGAATTGAAGGTTGGCATTTATTTCTTGCTTCATTAATTAATTTTAGAAATTATATTTCAAAATATGAAGAAGGTATTATTGACCCAACTGCTGAATCAACATACAAAACAATTCAAGTTATTGAAAAAAATATCTATGATGACTGTAATTTATGGGCAAATCCGGAACTTGTAAAAAAAGTAAAAGAACTAACAGATGATACAATCAATAAGTTAATGGAAGAATATTATAAAAAAGATAGACTTGCAAATGAAAAACCAAGATTTTTCAAACCTGCATTATCTTCAGAGCTTGTTCAATCAATGAAAAATATTTTTGATTTTTCAGAAAAACAATTTAATGAAAAGTCTTTTGAGGACTATTTATTCTTCAATATGCCTGCATTTTCGCAAAATTTAAAATTAAAAAATATTTTCTTAGATTACATATTATCAATTAATATTTTAGGCAGAGTAAAACAAGACAACGTGCAAAATCCGATAGTAGAAGACTTTTACACATCAAAAGCTGCTTCAATATTGAAAAATATAGCTCTTGGAAATAATGCTTTAGTTATCACAGATGAAGAAAATTTTAGCAATTTTGAACACTTAACAAGCAGTTTATTAAGTTTAATAAATAATCCGGATATTCAATACGATAATCTTAATAAAGAAAATATTGAAATAATTGTATTAAATGAATATGCTAATCTCGATTTTATTGAATCATTGATTTATAAATTATCCAAAGACAACGATAATGAAAATAAAACAATAATTATCATAGGAAATTTAGATTACTTAATTCAATTAAGCAAAAACGGCTTTTCTCTAGAAATAGAAAAAATATTATCAGGCAAAATTAGCAAAAATAATTCCAATAGAAAAACGCCAACTATTCGCTTTATATTAAATGCTACCCCTGAATGCAATAATATGTATTTGGATAATCCAAAAAAAGAACTTTATGATATTTTTGAAAATTATGCTAAACAAACGCTGCCTATAATTGATGCAAAAGATGCTAAAAAACATTTAACAAGCGAAAAAAGTCTAAAATATCTAAAAGAACACTTAAAGAAAGATGTAACTCCTGAAGCAATTGTAAAAGCAATAGAATTAACAAGCTCTAAAATAGGAAATTATCCACAAAAAGCAATTGCACTATTGAGTGCCGTTGCAAAATATTTTGTTGATTTAGATAAAATAACACCAAAAGAAGTAGAAATATACACAAAAGAAACAGAACATCTTTCAGATGTTTTAAACAATAATGACAGTAACATAATTTTTGACACAGGTAAAACTCTAAATGATATAAAAGGTATGCCTATGACAAAAACAAGCGCACAAACTTTATTAAATAGAATTTTGCAAAAAAGAATAGGTACACAAGGCTATATAATAAGACACAATGATAACGGTTCGTATGGTGGCGGAAGATACCATACTATTGAAGCAATTGCAGGGGAAGCAAAAATTCCTATAATAAAAATAAATGCTAAAGATTTTGCAATAAAAGATATTGACGCGCTATCTCAAAGAGCAGATTTATCTGAGTTAAAAATTAAAAAAATTATTCAAACAGCAAAAGCTCAAGCAGAAACAAATGATTTAAATACTGCAATAATATATATTGAAAATTTTGATAATTTTGCTTCAAATCCATTATATGGAATATCATCAATTTACGAACAAAAAGCTTTTAGTCAATTATTATCCGAAATGGAAGCAATAAAAAAAGAAGGAAAATTAAATATAATTGTAGTAGGCTCAATGAATATGCCGGAGACAATTGATGAAAATATTTTAAAACCAAACAGATTTTTAAATCAAATTATTATTTATCAACCAAAAAATAGTGAACAAACAAAAGAAATCTTGGATTATTATATAGAAAAAAATAATTATAAAATTGCAGGTAAAACTCCGCAAGAACAAGAAAATATTGTAAAAAATGCAGCTAAAACAGCTCGAGGGTTTAGCGTTGTTGATTTAATGTATATGTTAGACATTGCAGACACTATCTCAAAAGAAAGAGGAAAAGATGCAATTGATGAGATGGATTTCAATGAAGCATTTTTGCAAACTGTATCAGGTATTGTCAATAATACAAAAATGACCGAAACTCAAAAGAAAATTCTAGCTTCTCATGAAGCTGGTCATGCAATTACTGCTTATATTATGAGTAAAGTAATCGAAAAAGAAGCAAAACCTTGGATTAAACCTAATGATATTAATTTTATAACGCTTGACCCTAGGGGTGATTATGGAGGTTGTGTATATTTTAATATATCCGATGAAACAGAATATACACCGGAATATGCGCTAAGTTCATTAGTGGTTGATTACGGCGGACATAGCGCAGAAAATATTTTGTATAAAATTAAAGGTTCTTATGGAATTACTATGGATATGGAATCGGCCGCATACAGAGCAAGAAGTGCGGTAATTGATATGGGAATGGGTAAAAAAACAGGCGTTCGTCATATTATTGAAGATGAATTTCTAACAGAAAAACAAAAAGAAAATATATCTCAAGATATTGAATCTATGTTAAATACTGCAAAAGAAATTTCAGACTCAATAGTATTAGAATATCAAGATTTTATAAGAGAATTTAGCGAAAAACATTACTCTCAAGTAGCAACAGGAAATTGTATAATAAGCGCTAAACAATTTGAAGAAGAATTAACCGATTGGAAAAATAGACAAACATCAAGAAAAATCGAATCACTAAACAAATTAGAAAAAGATATTCAAAGAAAAATTAAAGATTGTCAATAAAAAAATGGGGCTTGCGCCCCAATTGTCTGGAATTAAGAATAGCTGGAAGTATGAAAAAGATTAATTATATATAACCAAATTTATATGTTATACACAATTAATCAACAATCTATATTTTAAAAACCCTATTGGATTAGTCCAATAGGGTAAATCTTATAGTATTTTCATCAATCATCTCATTCCACATATTTTTTGGGCGAACCCAAGTTTTTTTATCGGATAATGCTTCATACACAATCATATCTTCATAAGTTTCAGAATGTTTTGCAAAACCGATAATTTTATAAAGATTACCTTTGTAATGTTTGTATATTTTGCCTATTTCAATTGGCTGATTTGCGCTATTTTTTTTCTTTTCTTGCGTCATGAGATTTTAAATGTTCCTCTTCAACAGAATTAGATGCAACCCTTACTCTGCCATCAAATTCTACAAAGATATAATATCTATCACGATTTTCATCAGCTAACTCCGGATGTAATTCTTTATCCAATAAGCTTGGATCAGCTATAACTTCATCTGGAGTATAATTTGGATAATTAGGGTCTTTATCAGAATTTATATCAACCATAATAGCAACAGTTGATTTATCGGGCTTACTAAATTGACTTGGAACTGTCCAATAAATACCATCTGTTGTTTCAAAGGTACATTGATTATTATCAGCATTAAATTCAGCGTCAGCAAATGTATTTAATTTTCTTGCAAAAAACATGCAAAACTTTGAATTTCCGCCATAAACAGTATCTGTTCCTTCAACTATAGCATCATCATCATAATAAAAACCTAGTCTTTCTGGATCATAAGGATATATGCTTTCATCGTTTACAAGCTCGCCTACCGCTCTTTCAGCAATAGAATAAGCCTTTTTAAACATTACTTTTTCTCTATCGGGTTGCAGACCCATAACAGCACTTATTAATAATACAGCTAATACGCCTACTATAACAAATACCAATAATGTTTCTACTAAAGTAAATGCATATTTTTTCATATTTTATACCTTTTTTACCAAGTAATAATTACAGCCCCGTCGCCACCTTTAAAATTCATTTCTGACGGTTTTAAAGGTGTGTTCTTATAATCATTTGCGTTAGCTGAACCGGTAGCAAATTGAGCTTCTAATAACGGTGGTTTAAACACTGATGTTACATTTGGATCAGTTAAGCCATATCCAGAAGCATTTAAGAAATATCTCTTATCATAGTTTTCTTCAACACCTGCTCTAGTACCAGCTCCATCACCGCCACGTCCAAGACCTGTGCCGATTATTAAAGAATTACCAACAAGCGATTTGATATTTTCAAATGCACTCATCTTGCCCGCTGTTACGAGTATATCTTTAGTTGAGCGAGTACCCTTTTCGGATTCACAGCAATTTATAGTATTTGAGCCAAGTTTACAAACACCAGATTTTGCATAACATAAATCGTATCTGTTTGTATATTGGCTTTGTTTTCCGCCCTTGCCACCCTTTGCAACAAGAACTGTTTTATTTCCCATACTTACAACTGTATCTGTTCCATCTGGACCTTGTTTACCCGATTTCCAAGCTTCATCATTAGTCCAAACACCACCTTGACCTAATTTTATCTTAAGAGCAGCAGTAATTTTGGATATTTTTGTTGATTTATATTCGCCTGCTTCGCCTGCTTCACCATAAGTTAGGCGGTTAATTGAATATGGCATAGTCCATGCATAGATGTGGTTGTATCTGCCTTCTGATGCACCTATTCCAAGCATATCAGGGGAATCACAATTGCTATATGCTTGTCCTGGAGACCCAGCAATACCACAACTTCTTGCTGGCATTGCCGTACATAACCAGCTAACACTAATTTGATTGGTAGTTGTAGGACGCACTAAAGAAGCGGCAGATTGAAAACCTTGAGCAAAATTATCGTAAGCACTTGTTACTGAATCGCTATTTCCAGAAGACACAGTAACACTTACAACACCATTGCTGTCCATGCTTGAAGCCATTCCTACCCCTTGTCCTATATCATTAACAAGCTTATTGAGCTCACTATAAGCATGAGCTACATCACCTTCTAGTTTTATTTGAGTTTGAGGACAAGGAGTACCACCGCCACCCCCAATTGACATAGCACCTTTATTACCTGCTCGTGGGAAACAAGATCTTCCCATTTGTCCGGACATTAATCCATCCGCATTACCTGAAGTAGCTCCAGTAGTAAAAACTTTATTTTCGCCAGATAAACCAGGACAATTACCATAACAATTTGTTACAACATCAACAGGTTCTTTTACTCTAATACAAGCTACAGCTTTATCGGGAGCCGAACCACCTGCACCACCATAATATGTATGAACATAAGGTGAACCCCAAAAATGACCTGGATTGTCTGGACATTCAGGAGCAGGACCACTACAGTCACCACTTGTTGCTTTAGCAGTTTCAAACCTTGTATAATGAGTACCGTCACATCTGCTGTATACACATAATCTACTTGTAGGTTTAACTGTATATGTTGGATTACGTTTAATACAAACTCCTTGTTTATTTGCTTGGGCACAACCGCCACCGCAAGTTTTAGAGCCAGATTCCGAACTGCTGGATTCGCCATTTGGACAAAATAATTCACGCTTGCAATCATAATCTTTATTATCCATCCAAGTGTAATCCGCACCCTTACCGCCTGCACAACCCTTACCTACTGCAGCAGCATAAAACTCTCTATTATAAATAGTATCAAATCCGCCCCAAACAGGCATATCATAGATAAGTGCTTGTTGCGTAGATGAACCTATTACTTTTGTGTAATCCAAAAGCTCATTAGGGAATATCAAACCATTTCTTACATCAACCCTTACTGTAATTGTTCCATCATGTTTATTTAATATAATATAATAGCCATCAGTTGCAGAACTATTACCATCTATATTAAACAAACTTTCATAACTTTTCTTGTACAAATTTTGTTCATATACAACTTTAACTATTTGATCATCTCTTTTAGATTCAAAAGCAGTTATACCCTTTTTCTTGGCTGCATCTCTAAATCTTTGAGCTAAAGTTCTTTTCATTTCATTTAATTCATTTGCAGAAGCATTTTTTGGTGTAATTGCTTTACCAGCATTGGATATACCGCCACCGGCACCTCCACCACCTACTGCATGGACTACAACATTTTTAGCATTTTGACCTGGGTCAAATGTTCCAATATATTCATCTTTACCTGTTGTTGGATTTTTTGTAGGGGGAATAGGCCTATCTATAACAACTTTTCCGCCACTTATTACACTTTCCCAGGGAATTGTTGTAACTTCACCTTCGCTATTTGATTTTTTATCTGCATCCAAATGCCATAAATCATTATGGGTAGCAGGGTGCTTATCCTTATACTTATCTGTTAAATTACCTTCAATTATTCTATTATTTCCATTCGGAAGAGTCACCTTTGTCCCAAAACATGTGCCATTTCCTGCTTTTGTAAAATTTTTAGGAATTGAGTTTTTATCCAAGCAACCTTTTACATATTTAACATCGGCGTTTTCAACGATTATATTTCCGCCAACAGGATATTTTTTTAACGTGTTTGAAGTATCTTTAAATTCTACATATTCAATTTCGCCGTTAGGTTTTCTATATACTTTTGCATTATCAATTTGTTCATATAAAGTTGATTTGTAACTAGTTGTATTACCACTTGAAACAATTAATTTTGGAGCCTGAGCTGTAATAGATATATATTCATTATCTGGCAATCTTCTAAATACGACAACAGATCCTGAAGCACCACCTAAAGCACCTGAAGAAGACGAAGAAGAATCAGAACTTGTTGTTTTTTCATAAGAATCACCGCCAAAAGTAATTATTTCTTTTGTATAAATTTCATATCTGCCATGAGCGCCACCAGATAATGTTGCGCCGGCATCCGTAATATTAACAATTTTCCTTGTAATAATTGGAGTAGAAGCTGCAATAGCGATAGCTAAAATTGTAATTAAAATCATTGTTTCAGTTAGCGAAAAACCGAATTTTCTTTTCATTTTTTGCATAATTTTTACCATAATATTAACACTGCTCCATTTTTAGCGGATGCTCCCGCATTTAATTTTATTAATAAATCTGTTAGTTCACTCTTTCTCCTGATTGAAATATTTTCTAAAATTTTTGTCATTTTAGATCTCGTTTGAGTGCTATAATTATTATTTGTGTTATTTGTGAAATTTAATAACCGTTTTGGCGACAAATATGAAGAATTATAAAAATCAAATCCCAATTTATATACCCCGCTATAATAACCATCGGGATTTGCCATAGCTATAGTATTAATCAAGGTATCTGAAGGATTTACATTATCAAAATCCATTGTTCCTGATATACCGCTATATGTTAAAGAATCAAATTCAATTAGCTTCATGGTTGGATTTCCATAAATATCAATATCTTCACAACCATTAATTCTAATCTTATAATCGTTAAAATATGTACCATTTAAGGCGCTATAGCTTGAAATTGCAACTACTTCACATGATTTTGCACAAGCATCACCAGAAATTAACTTACAGGATTTTACATTAGCTGGAATTAATCCGCTAATAACACTTCCTGAAGCACTCGGCCCATTAGCAATAGCAACTGCTTGCTCACCATTTAACACCTTTGTTGTACGACTGTCTAAAACATTTTCTGTTAAAATATTAGCTTTACCAATCACCACATCAAGCTCATTACCTATAGCAGGAGTGTAAACTGTACTAACTTGCCCAGGCGTATCAAGATTTCCAGCGCCCGCTGCTAAAATATAAAAATTTGCAGGTCTTTGATCTAATTTTAATTTACAGCCAACACTTTCATCAACTACAATCGGGCGAGCTGTTCTTGGGGAGCGCTCATCAAAATACCACTCCAATAATTTGCCTGTATTTCCATACGTTCCATCATCAATCCAGCAAGCATATTGACCTCGAAGAGTAACAGATTCAATTTGAGGTTTTTTCTTAGTTAAACTAGTCATTGCACCAACTGCAACAACCATTATAATCATCATAGAAATTATTGATTCAACGAGGGTGAACGCTCTTTTTTTATCTACCATTTTATTAACACCCCACCCATTACACCATTAGCACCTGCATTGCCTCCGGCACCACACTGCAACAATGTTGAACCTGTTGCCTGCGAAGAATCAAAATTAGGCTTTTCGCCAATTTTTAATTCTTCCTCTGTAACATCCGGCGGTAATGTTGAACTGTCAATCTTTTCGTTTGAGCCTACACCGCCTGTTGCAAATTCCAGCAATTCAAATTTACCGTTATCTAAAATTTTGTATATTGCGGTATTACCGCCATTTATATTTTCACTGCCAAATTGCCCGCCTGCACCTAATTTAACATAATATTGACCATTTAGCGCAGGATAATGAACAATTTTTGTTTCACCAGCAGCACCGCCTTTTTCAGCACTTCCTGCTGCACCACCACCTAGAATTTGAATTGTAAAGAATTCATTTCTTCCTGTTTGATTATCGATTGTAATAATGCAATAATCGGTGCCCGAAGTGCAATCACAAACTTCATACCCTTCTTCAAGATATTTATTTATAGTTTGTTTAGCCTTTTTAAAT
>CALUZF010000014.1 GCA_944325165.1 Candidatus Gastranaerophilales bacterium | reverse complement strand
GTACTTTTAGCTTCTTTGCTGGCATCAATTTTTTCGCCGATTTTTCTTCCTATTCCTTCTGTTTTAGCTACTACTTCGTCTTTTAATTTTGTCCATTGACCTTTGGCGTAGTTTGTAAGTCCTTCTTGTTTTACGCCGTCATATATTTCTTTTCCTTTTCTAAATGGTGCACCAAAGACATTCTTCATATTTGCCATTGTTTGTTCGCCCATTGCTTTTCCGACTGCACCCATTTTGTCTGCAGTAGCTGTTCCTCCATCATTGTATACTTTTTTCAACCCTTTAAGTTGATTTTTCATTATGCCTGCACTACCTTTTATAGCTACTGCCGATAGAGCTGCTCCAGCTGCACCTGAGCCTATGTTTTCAAATGCTGCTTTAGCTTCAGCATCTGTTGTTGCGCTATTTGCAACTTCAAGAGCTGTACCGATTTGTTTTACGCTGTTATATAAGCCATAACAACCAAGACCTATACCTATTGCAGGACCAACGACAGGAATACAGCATGCTGCCATTGTTATTGCTGTTTTGAATGGGTGTTTAATTGCACCTTTTACCATATTTACGCCCATTCCTAAAACGCCTTCGCAAATATTTAAAAATTTTGATACTCCACTGATTTGACCATCATCAGATCCATCGGTACAGGTGTTTGCAAATAGTCCGCTATCGCTTATTCCACTTGCGTATTGCCCGCCAGATGTTGCTGTTGTTCCTGTCCTAGCGCTACTTGTATAGACACTTCCGTATCTTGTTTGGTACCTGTTGACAAAATCGTCATGAGCACCTAAATAATCCGAGTAACTCATTTATACCCCCGTATTATATTCCCCTATGTTAAGATAAAGTTTTTTTTCTTTATAAAATTGCGGATTTTTATTAAAATGTAAACTTTTGTAAACATGGATTAATGCACTTGAGTATAATTTTTTGTTAAAAATCGCATTAAATTACTAAAAAAGGAGGAGAAATGAAAAAATATTTATGTGTAGTTTGTGGATATATCTATGACCCAAAAGAAAATGATAACGTGGCTTTTGAGGATTTAGCGGATGATTGGGTTTGTCCTTTATGCCATGCAGGCAAAGATGATTTTAGAGAAGTAATATAAACGCTTGGAAAAAAATATTTTTTTGAGATAATGTTCTATGGTGACAAAACTATGCAAGTAGAAAATAACCCATATAGCATTTTCAAATTTTACAATAGGGGAAATAAAAAACCTGTTGAAAATTCAAAAAGTAGCATGCCACGCCAAATAATTCCTTATGTAGGCTCAGCGCTTGGCGTCGGTGCTGCTATATTGGCGTCTAAAAAAATGCCAAAAGCTAGGAATAAAACTGTAAATGAAGTAGCACAAATGCTTATGATGGCGGGTGCTGCGAATATTTGCGGTGTTTTATCCGGTTCAATTAATAAAACAAAAGAACAAAAAGAGAAAAAATGGCGTGAAGCCGGTTTTCAAGTTATGAATATAGCAATTCCAATGCTTATGGTAAGTACTGCATTGGAGCTTTGTAAAAAATCAAAAGCCCTAGATAAAACAATTCCAAAAATAATTGCTTCTATTATAGGCATGACATCTGGTGCTGCCATTGCAACAGGTATAACTAATTTAACAAGAGAAAAAGACGAACCTTTCAGAAAATACACAATTAAAGACTCGGTTTCTAATTTTGATGATATAGTAGCAACCATTAAATTAGGATTTGATAAGATATTAAAATATGTTCCTGTAGATAAGATATTGCCTTTTATTTATATATATTCAGGCGCAAGAGCAGGGTCTAAAGAATAAAAAACCGCTATATTAAGCGGTTTTTTCTATTTGGACTTTATCTATTATTATTGCAAATAATGATAATACTATTGAGCCGAATAATCCGCTTAAAAAGCCTTCAACTTCAAAACCTGGGGCAACCCATCCTGCAAACATTAGCAATAAGGCATTTAATACAAGAGAAAATATACCTAAAGTCATAATGTTTATAGGTAAAGTAATTATTTCAAGAAAAGGTTTAATAAAAACATTAATCAGTGCAAGTATTAAACATACAAACATTGCACTTAAAAAATTTTCTACTCTTATCCCTGGTATAATCCAAGCTGTAGCGGTTATTGCAAGGGCAAATAAAATCCATTTTAAAATTGCTGTTAACATAATAAACTCCTTTTTTATATGATTCATTGAAATGTTTAAAAATACATTGTCTTTTTTATTAATTTTTTTAAAAAAATAGGCAATTTTTCTCCTTCAGTTGTTTTGTTAAATTGGCTGTGTTGTGGTGAAAAATGAATATTAACGGTATAAGTACAAAAAATTTTTCATTGAATTTTGGAAATGCTCTCTCAACAAAACAAGAGCAAAGATATTTGTTATTATTGAATGAATTAAAACACGCACAAGGCTTTGATGATGGTATTAGAGTTGTAAAATTATATACCCCTGCGCTACCTTCAAATGATGCTTCTGATACAGGCATAGGAAAGCCAACCTCTTCTCAAGCTATAAGAATGTATGAATTAGCGAGAATTTATGGTGGTGCAACTGCGGTAAAATTTATGCCAATGGGGCAATTGACAGATAAAGGCGGGTATTCAAAAGGATATCCCGGTGCATATCAAAGAAGTGCTTTGTCAATAGGCGAAGATATAATTGATTTTGCAGATTTAGCAACTGAAAAATACGGTTATGTATTGCCAAAATCAGAAGTTCAAAAAATTGTAAAAGAACATAAGAAAAATGATGACAATCAAAATATTGTTGATTTTAAAACAACATTAGGATGGCAAAATCAAGAAAGTTATCCTATAAATGATTATTTAAGAATTGCATTTGATAATTTTAAAAATAACCCTAATCCAAATCAACAATTGCAAACTCTAAGGGCTGAATTTGAAAAATTTAAAAATCAAAAAGAGCCTGTTGATTATGATGATATTTATACGAGATTAGCTTTATTTCCTTATATTAAGGATTATGGAACCGCAAGGACTGATTTTTTTGTAGGGTTTGATTCAAATCCTGAAATAAGAGCTAAGAAAATGCCAGAATATCAAGCCTTAAAAGCAAAATATAAAAATGAGATTGAATTTTTCAAATTCAAACAATTTTTGGCGCATCAAAATCTTAAAAATGCTAAAAAAGAAATCAATTCACTTGGAATGGATTTAATGGGTGATTGTGGTGTTGCTTTTTCTTGGGTTGAAGAACAAGTTTTTCCTGATGCATTTTTAAAAGATAAATGGAATAGAAGTGCTCAAATAGGCTGGGGAATAAATGTTTTAAATTATGATGATTTAGCAAATAACCCAAATAGCGCTGCAAGAAAGTTATTTAAAGCTAAATTAATTCATAATTTGATGAATTTTGATTCTATAAGGTTTGATGTCGGCTGGGCTTATATGAATCCTTCTTATCATTTTGGCGATAATAGAATGATAAGATTTGATGCGGGTACAAAAATTACAGATTTTATCGAGCAAACAGCAAGAGAAATAAAAGGCGAAGATTTTGATCAAAGAAAATTAATGTATGAATGCGATGCAAGTGGTGATGATTTTAATTTATGGACTAATAAAGAAAAATTAGACAAAGTTAAAGGACTTGCAATTTTATCTACAGAAGAAGAAAAAAATGATGACGCCAACATTGGCTGGGGCAATATAGATTTTATCAGAGATAATATTGGACTTGGTGATGATGATTTTATGTTGGGTACAAATAACCATGATAAAGAGGGTGTCTTAAGATGTGCAACTAATATAGATACATCAAATAGGCAAGTTGGAGCATTGCAGAGGGTATTTAAAAAAAGAGTGCAAGATGGGTATCCTGAAGGCTGGAAATTGTTTAAAGATGACCATGATAAAGATGAACATATTAAAAAATATACAAGGGGCAGATTTGCAGAAGTAGATTTAGCGAAAAATTCTTTTATTTTATATACTGACATGCTTGGTAGAGAAGAAAAAGTGGACTACCATGGATTGGATTGTGAGCTTGATTATCAAACAAGGCTTGAGCGAGATTTTGAAAAAAATTATCATAAGGCTTTGCAATCTGATAGAGCTTATAATGCGGCTGATGTGAAGAGTTTTAGAATGGAAATGGAAGGAATACCTTCAAGATATCAATATTTGTATGAAGCTGCAAAAAAATATGCTGCTTATTTAAAACATAAAGGCGGTATATATACGCGCGAGCAAGCCGACAATTCTTTAGAGGGAACATTAAATATAGAAAAGATGTCCCTTGATGATATAAATAGATTGGATACAATTGGATAATATGTTAAAATAACTTTGATATGACTGAAAAAGATATTAAATTGGACGGGCAACGTGTCCGTTTTTCAAGAAAAATAAAAAGAAAAATTTTGTTAGAAATTGCAAAAGGCAGGAAACCTCAAGAGGTTTTTTTGGAATTTGCATTTGATTCTTTTGATGAGATTACAAAAGATAAAAAATATGCATCAAAATTATTGTATAAATGGCGTCAAGAATTATATCAAAATAAAGAAATTTTAAATTTATTAAATCATGATGTTGATAATAAGATGATTGAAGATGAAATTCGTAATATCGGCGAAGACAAAGAGAAGGACAATGTTTTGGACGGGGTTATTGAGGAGTTGAAAGAGAATTTTTTGAAAGTTTTATAGTTTAGAAATTAAAATCGTAAAATAAACACTCAATATTAATTTATTTTAAGTTAAATTAAAAAATGAGTTTGACAAAAATATTTTTTTTTGGTTTCATATTAATACAGTGTCGGTCGAGGCAAAATAGAAGGAGTTGCGAATGCAAGAAAACGAGTTACCGAAAAATATGGGTAAAAAGATAGTTGATGCGCTTAAGCAACAAGATTTTGAAGCGACAGACGAATTGAACAATGAAACCTCAATAGATGAATTTGTTGATTCGGATGAAATTTCATTGGATTCATTAAGTGAATCATCCGAAGCGGATGCGTTTGATTTTGGTTCTAATTCTAAAGAAT
The DNA here is from genome assembly GCA_944325165.1 of Candidatus Gastranaerophilales bacterium. Classification (GTDB taxonomy): domain Bacteria; phylum Cyanobacteriota; class Vampirovibrionia; order Gastranaerophilales; family Gastranaerophilaceae; genus RUG14156. The sequence goes on along the minus strand of CALUZF010000014.1, from coordinate 15,710 downwards.
ATACTCCGGTATTTTCTGTTAATGAAGAAGAAATATCACCAAATCCAGAGATGAAATTATCAATTGAAAATGATGAAGATATTGAAGAATTTGAAATGCCAAACAATATCAATGTCTTAAAAAGATTGATATCACAACTTCCGACAGGTGTTCCGAGACAAACAGGTGCGCAAATTATAAGACAAACAATTGAAGCACTTGGAATTCCAATGAAGACAGTTCTTCAAGATGCTCAAAGAGTTAGAGATTGCTTGAATAGCTCAATTAAAGATTGTAATTACACAATTCAAGAATATAAAAGCAATATCAGAACATTGGAAAAACAAGCTGCAAGTTATCAAAAACAATTGAATAAATTAAATGATATCATCGGTTTGTTTGTTTATTCAGAAAAGAAATAGTCTAAGCCCCCATCGTCTAGAGGCCTAGGACAACACCCTTTCACGGTGTAGACAGCGATTCGAATTCGCTTGGGGGTACCATATTAATAGAAGGCACCGATAAGGTGCCTATTATTTTGAATAGGCTTGACATTTGGCTGTTTCGAAAAACTCCACTTTCGTATCTTAATCCATTTGGAAATATTATTTTTTGCAATCTTTCTTTAATATCAATTTTGCTATTAAGCCAAAACTTATCTAGATTATCTAAAACATTACAGGCATATTCTAGGCATTCATTAAAATCATTTTCTGGTATATCATTTACTGCAATTTTAGATTTTAAGTCTAATTCTGCTTTTTCAAATTGTTCAACTTTCATCTTATAAGCATCACTAGAAATTTTTTCTTCAATTAATAAATCAAGCAATTTACTTTTATTGTTATTTATACCTTCTAATTGTTTATTAAAACTATTATAGCTATTTCTAGCTTCTTCTGTGCTTTTATTGTATACATCATTCATGATAGTTTTAAACAACTTTAATAACGATTTATCTGGTTTTATTTTTGTTAAATATTCTACAAAATTATTTTCCAATTTGTCTTTAGAAATATTAAAATGAGCTATACAATCTTTGTTATAACATCTATAGTAATAATACTTTTGACCTTTCCTTCCATGTGGAGTATCTCCTGTTAGCGATTGATTGCAATAAGGACATGTAATAAATTGTTTTAACGGAAACATAGGATTTTGTCTTAAATGTGGTACTGCTTGAGCCTTATTGCCATTTAGAATAGCTTGAACCCTATAAAAAGTTTGTTCATCAACAATTGGTTCAAAATCTCCTTTTATAGGTTCTTTTGAATATTTTTCATTTACTAAATATCCATAATAAACAGGTTTTCTTAATAAATCGCATAATGTATTTGCACTTATTTTAATATTATTGTCTTTTAAGTAGTTTAATAAATCTGTTTGTCTGTAAAGTCCAGTAGCAAAATCTTCAAAAATCTTTTTGATATGTGAGCCTTTTATTTCATCAATATACAATTTTTTACCTATCATTTTGTAGCCAATAGGAGCTTTCCAAAGCCAATTACCTTGCAAAAAAGCCTCTTTCATGCCGGCTGTAACTCTTTCTGATTTAATATCATTTTCAAATTGAGCAAATGTACCAATTACATTTCTTACCAAATTACCAATAGCACTTTCTTCGTTGTTTTCGGTTGCTGATAAAATTCTTATATTATATTTTTGCATTTTCCCAAATAACTCAATTTGGTCTTCTAATTTTCTGGTAAATCTATCAAATTTCCAAACAATTATACAATTGATTGATTTTTTATTCTCTATACAAAATTTAATTAAGTTTTGCAATTGTGGTCTATTAGTTGTTTTTGCACTAACACCTTCTTCTCTGTATATTTTAACAACCTTCATGCCTTCTTTTTCAGCAAACTTTTTACATTCTAATTCTTGGCTTGCCAAACTATATCCGTGTTTAGCTTGTTCTGTTGTAGATACTCTTGTATAAATAACTGCATTCATAATGTTTTTTCCTCAAGATATTGATTAATTAGCACTTGCGAAATTTGGTAAAGGCTATATCTAATATTTTCCAGTTCTTCATTTGATACTTCACTTTCATTAACACCTAAAATTTTACGGCAAACCTCAATACTAAGCATTTTTTGATCCTTATTGCTTGTATTAAGGCTCAATTTACCTCATTGCCACCTTAAAATATTTAGTTGTAACTATTAAAATAGTTCAATGTGCCTTATTGCCACTATCTTAATTTTTCGGTTTCTTCAATTGTTATATCGTAATTTCCATTATCTTTAACAGTTGAAGTTATTTTCTTATGTTTATCTTTCTTACAAAGATTTACAAATTCTTTATCAGATAATTTTATATTATTAATTGTTTTCTTTGTTTTAACGATTTTTGAATTATCTGATTTCTTATTTTTTATGTGTATTTCTTCATTTTCATTATTGCGAAATTGCTCAATAAGATATTTTTCATTACCGTTTGGTAGTTCCTCTGATAATGAAATGGACTTTGTGATTACACCTTCATTTTCACGATTAAATATATATTTAGCAAAAACCTGTAAATATTTTGAAAATGGCAATATTAAATGTGGCTTAGAAATATCTAAACTATCTGTAATATTTAATGCTAAATCTTTTTCAGTTAAATAAAATGCGTTGCAATCATTATCAATCATTATTAAAAAATTTATACCAGTTTTATAAAATGTTGATGCATAAAAATCAAAGTATTTATAATTAAATTTTTTGTTTCTTACAAGTACACTACAACTATCTTCACATATTTGAGCTAAGATGTATTTTATTTGTTCATTTGAATAGCCAAACTTTTTTAAATCGTTTATTATTAGCAATTTTATGCCTGTATTTACAGAGTATTTTCGCCATTGAATACTACTTGTCCTATTATCTTCAAATAAACCCTTAGAACCCCAATCATTTACTTTTCGATAAGTTATTTCTAATTTATCTGAACCATATAATTCTTGAGATGCCTGTGAGATAGATTTTAACGATAAAAATGGATAAATAAAATAAGAATTTAATATAGCTAATTCATAATATTCAGTAGTATCAACAATATTTTTTACAAAAAAATCATTTTTATATTCTTCTACAGTTTTATAATCTTTTATTTTTAAAAACTTAGGATTAAAGCTTTCTTTTTCAATTTCATTACTCATAAATTATACCTCAATGTATAATTTATTATAGTGCATTAAAATTATACATACAAGTATAATTTAAGAAATGTAAATCAATTTTCCAAAACGAACCCATTTGTAGTTAAAACATTTATATCTACTGAATTTGGTATTATTTTATCAGTAGTGTATCTATTATTAATAAGTCTTTCTAATTCATGCTGTATTTTTATAATATTATTTTGAATACTTGTTTTGTATTTTTGAAATTTGTTCAAATCATCAAGTAAATTTAACTCTATAACAGGTTTATATCCTTCTTTTATACAAACTTCAAAGTCCATTTTTACATCTGGATTTAGTTTTGTTTCAATAAACTCTTTTTCGATAAAACAAATTCTTCTAAATGTTAATAGATTTGATAGTAAAATTTCAACTAATTGTTTTTCATATTCATTAATGGGATTAAAACAGTTATAAATTTCATTACAGAAATCAGAATTATCTAGTTTGTCAAACTGCGTAACTATTTTACTGAAAAATCCATATTTTAAAGCATTCATTTTGCTAACTTCTTTTCCGGCATGAGTTTTTACTCCACCTTTTAAAGAATTTAATTTGTTTGCTTTTTGCTGTTTTAAAGTAGCCATAAGATTATCTCCTATGGCTATTATACTAATTTTTCTAAAATTGTGCTTTTTGCTATAATCCCAAAGCTTTATTTAGTTCTTTAATGCTTTTTTTATCTTCTGGAGTTATTTTTGACTGAATTTGTTTAGTTTTAATTATATTATTCTCATCAGATTTCATTGACGTTAGAATAAATTTTTCATTCTCTTTTTTGTATGTTAAAAAGAATTGATGCGTAACAAGCATACCAAACGTATTGGGAGCATCAACACTACAAGAAACAGCGTATTCATTATCCATTTTTGTTATATTCCAACTATTTTCATTATACTTAGAATTTTGAGGATATTTTAAATTGATATTTATATTTTCTTTACTAAGTCTTTTTAAAGCAAATTTTTCATCAAGAGTTATACTGTAATCAGACAAATTGCCATCATATTTTCCGTTATCGTATAAACTCCAAGTATCATAAAATACATGTTCCAATTTATTATCTTTTAGGCTTATTTTTAATGGTTCAATGATATTTTCTAAATGTATAAAATACGCATTTTCTATATCTTCTATTTTTTCAATCCAATGTATTTTATCAACTCCACAATTAAGAAGAATTTCATATATATTACTTGCTTCCATCCTATTAATATTCAAAGCCTTAGATATTTTCTTAGTATTTTTATTATCAATGTATTTATTTTGCGTTATTTCTTGATTTTGAGTTGCGTTATTTTGAGTGATATTGGAATTTTCTGGTTGAGGTAAACTTGCTACAATAAATATGAATGCCATAAAAAAGACAGTAAATTTTATAATGCCAATTTTCTTTCCTAGTCCTTTTGTGATTGACTTTTCGCTATTATTATTTTTATCCAAAACTGACAGAATTTCGGCTATTTTGTTATTAATTAATTTTTTTATTTTAGGAATTAAACATAATCCTAAAACAAAAAAATATTGACCTAATAAAATACTGTTTTCATCTGACATAAGAGCTAATGAAAGAATAAAAGAAAAGCTAATAAATACCCATAATAAGAAATTATTAAATCTACTCATGACTTCCTTTCTTGCATTTAAATGCAAATTTTATTTAATTTTATTTTGTACTATGCATATATACTTGCATAAAGATAAAAGAAATTCAACTTATTATGCGGTTAAGATTAATTCATTTTTACCACTATTTCATAAAAAATATATTGTGAGGTGAAAAATGTCTGAATTGAAAAAACTTTTAGGAAAAAGAATTAGAGAAATAAGAGTGGCAAGAAATTTAACTCAAGAGGATTTATCTGAATTAACAGAAATAGGTGCTTCTAGTATTAGCAAAATAGAAAGTGGACATTTTCACCCCACAGATGATAATTTAGAAAAGATTGCTAAAGCACTAAATGTTGAGCCTTATAAACTTTATATGTTTAATCATCAGAAAGATACAAAAGAACTCCTGCAAGACATCCAAACAATGCTAAACAAAGCAACAGATGAGGAAATAAAACTGGCTTATAAAGTTTTGAGCGGGATTATAGATTAATATTTATAACCATCCAAAAAGCTTAAATATTTACTTAAAGAATTAAAAATTATTTTTTGAGAATATTTATTTTCACATTCTATACATTCAAAATCTATAATTATTTCTGTCGGTTCAATAGGATCACTTTTATTCCATTCGGAAGCATTAACTATAGCAAGATTTTCAGTTCTACATTTTGGACAGTATTTATTCATTATTTCATGCCTGTTACTAATATTAATTTGATTATAACATAATTTTATAGACAGTTTGTTTAAAGTATAATTCATTTATGGATGAAAATATTGTAAATCTCAAACAATATATTGAAAAAGATATAGAAAATAAATCTTTTGACTTTTTTTCAGAAAAAGAAATTGATAAGTCTTATATCGTAACAGAATTTGTTAATGATACTAATAAAACGGTTCATTACAATAACATACTAGACTTGTTACTAAATGCTTCTGAACAAAATAAATTGGCAATACTAGGAAATGGTGGACAAGGAAAATCGCAATTTCTTAAGATGCTATATAAAGATTTATACCAAAATGATAAATTGCCTATTTTTATCTCTTTACAAGATTTTGGATTATGGCAAAAAGAAAATGCTCAAAGAGGTTTACTTGAATATATTAAATATTTAACAGGTTTTGAAATTGACAATATAAAAACTAAAGTTATTATACAAGCTAATAATCTTAATAATACTGTTAATAAAGACTTCTATCTTTTATTGGATGGATTAGATGAGTATTGTGGAAATTATCGAAACCTCTTAAATAATGAATTATTTAGAAACAAATTAAACTTTAATATTATAATTGCTTCAAGAAATACAAGTTCAATGTACTTGAACAATTTTGATTTATTAAATATTCAAGCATTTAGCACTCAACAGATTTTAGAATATTTACTGTTCTTTTTAGGCAAACCGAATGCAGATAAATTATATAGTGCCATAAAAAGCAAAGATGATCTCTACACACTTTCAAAAACTCCATTATTTTTAGCTTTATTGTGCAGAATTTATAAATCTAATCCAGAAAGTATCAATACAATTCATTCAAAAAGTGATTTTATACAACAAATTTTTGATGTTTTATGTGATGAAAAATTAATTGACAAAGTAAATAGAAAGCATCTTTTAGAAGAACTTTGCAGTATTGCCTACAATTTAAAACTCAATAATGAGATAAATCCAAGTAGTGAACTATTAAAATTACAGCTTCTAGTTCCAATAGGAAATAGTTATCAATTTGTACACAAATTATTCGAAGATTATTATTCTGCTTTATTTCTCGCTAATAAAGGAACTGTTAATGATTTTTTAGACTACAAAAATGACATATATAATATTTTCTCAGCCAATTGGAAACAAACGATAATATTTTGGTTTGGCATAGAGACCATTTCTGATAAAGAAAAAATAAAATGTTTTAATAGAATATTAAAGTTTAAAGATAAAACATCCGGATGGTATCAAAAACGAGCTTTTTTGTTGTGTTGTGAAATATTAGGAGAGTATAAGAATATTGCAAAAAATAACAAAAAGAAATTATTAAACAAATTTATTGATATAACAAAAGATTATTATAATTTAACTGATGATAAAGAAATTGAAGAAAATAAGAAAAATAAAGATTCTGTTTATTTATTAGATTTGGCAAATGTTACTTATAATACAGATAGAAAATGTTTATGCAATCTTTTATATAATAGACTAGAAAAAGCTTGGAGAAAAAGAGATAAAAAAGCTCCATTTACAACCTATATAAATAAACTGGCGAATTTAAATTATAATACTATCAAATTTAAAAATCTTTTATTTGAGATATATCAAGAACGAAATAAACAATATTCATATGATTTATTTCAAAAAGCTTTCAAAAGTTGTGCTTATGATGATATTAAAACTATAGATTTTTTTATTGAAAGAATTGAAAATCCTATAAAATATGACTATCAAAAAGAAAGAGAAGGGTGGTATGTCAGAGGAGTTATTGATATATTATCTGATATAATTCCTAATAATTCTGAATATGTTAATAGATTATACAAACTTTATCAAAATGAAGCATTAGCAAATCAATATGGTGAAAATAAATCTATTTTTACAGGTAAACTGAAATCATTTTTAAGAGATAAAACAACAAATGAAGATATTTTAAAAGAAGTTGGGATTGCAATATCATTTTTTGATAAAATTAACATCAGCATAAAAACTTATTTAGAAACAAGAAATGATAATTGTTTAGATGAACTTGTTTTAAATATAGAAAATGGTTTTATATCTCCTTCCGTAGAATTAAGACAAACTTTAGAAAGCTTTACAATAGAAGAACAAAAAGAATTTATAAAAATCATATTATTTGATAATCGATTTATAAAAGTACAAAAAAGTCTTTTATGTATGCTTGCACATCCAAAGTATAAAGAAAATGATTATATAATTGAATTATTTAATACTGTAAAAACCGATGCTGATAATGATCTATACGACAATCTACCTTGTTTAGCTTATGTTACAGGCATGATTGCAAAATCAGAAGAAATAATATCACAAGCAGTTAGTATATTAAAAGAGCATATAAAAAATAATGTCGATGATTTTGAATGTATTAATTGGTTAGGGCATATTGCATTGGAACATACTCAATTCAAAGATACCATCATTGAGTTCCTTAAATCAATTCAATATACTGACGACAAATCAATAATATATGCTATATTTTATATTGATATAGACGATCAAAATAAGAGAGAGTATAAAAATTGTTTAATGAATTTAATTCTCGATAAAAATAAAAAAGATAAAAGAAATGATTACTTATTAGATTTATATCAAAACTGTTTAAATTGCCCAAATAATGAAGATTTAGTAGAATTTTCAATAAAATTAATCAAATCTATACCTTTAAAAAACACTTTGAGTAGACATTTTATCTTTTATATTAGTCGTATCTGTAATTCAGTAATTTGGAGAATAGATACTTTTAGATTAAAATTAAAAAACAAAACTATAAAAAAAATAATATGCTTTGTTGGTAATACATTTGTTAATATTGAAAATGCTATAAATCGAAAATATTTTAATCATAGATTTATATATCTTGATAATTGGTTTATAAGAAATTACATAACAAAAGATAATCAAAATTTGATTTTAAAATTATTAAAAAGAGAAAACTATACTTCAATATTATGTTATTTAGCTTATGAAATGGACTATATTGATAGCTATAAAATTTATCACCCAATAATTTTTCAAATAAATAAAATTATAAAAGAGCTTCTAAATTGTTTTCTAAAAAATTTTAAATGTCTTATAAAATTAACAAAAAAGTTTTTTATAACGACATTAATATCATCAATAGTTATTTTTATATTATATAATTTCTTTTGGTCAACAATATACATATATAAAAACAAAAAACAATTTAATATCCAGACATATATTGATTTAATATGCGAAAAGTATACAAAAGATTATATTAAATAATTGTATTTAGGCTAAAAAAAATCTTTGTTGAACGGGTGTATTGTTATCCGGTATTAATACCTTTGCTTGTGATATTAAATTTTGCATTGGTTCTGTATTAAGTAAAGATAAAACACTTCTTATATAATTTTTGTCTGCATTATGAGGTATTAAAATAGTTCGAGTATTGGTATTTATTTGTACCCCCAATTCTTGAAAATCATTATTTGCTTTTACTAAACTTTCAAAATTATTTCTAACAATTTCTATTTTGTTCTCAAGATTAATTTTAGCTAATTTTCTTATAAAATATTCATCAGTCATTGCTTTTAATTCAAAAGCATCTGCATTAGATATTAAATTCAAATTTTCAAGTTCTCTAATTGTTGCCGTTGCCCTAGCCCTATAATCTTCTTTGTAGTCAAAAATTTGTTCAAATTTTGATTTGCCATTTTTAAAAATCACAACATTTTCTATATATTGTTGATCTTCTAATTTTATCCTGTAGTATAAACAATGAACATATGTAGCTATTGATAGGCATTTATCATATATCTCAGCTTGGTTTTTAAAAATCAATTTTCCCTTAAATGTTGTTGCAGGAGAATAATGAGTAAATGCCATTACTTGTTCATCATTATTGTCAAAATTCAATATATAAAAATTAGGATCAATATCTTCCGTTGTAGCTACGTTTATTCTGTTAAGAGAGCTATCTGACATTGCATCTATAATCTTTCTAAAATTTCCTACATCACTTGAAGAAATTTCATATATAGTATTTCTTTCATTTGTGTCAAGTTCTATTGTGTAGGCTTTTAATTGACAACTTCTATTTATTTCAACACTTGAAACTGCAATGTTTTTTAGATTTTGACCAATACTGTTTTGATCTAACTCGAAATTATAAGCTTCATATTTTGAAGTACTACCACTTTTCTTTCTTTTAAAAAATATTAATTGCTGACTATTTGCAGTTTCAACAATTTCTTTTATTCTATTTGCATATGATAAAAAATTATGTGGCAATACAACTTTTCCTCTATAATTAAAACTTCCATGCTCATGATACTATAAAAAAAGGATTTAAACTTATTATTAAGTTATTTTACAAAATATATATTTTTAACACCTTCATTTACCAATGATATATCAACATATTCGCATTTTTTAATCTTTCCAATTTCAGAAATTGCGATAATTTTATATTCTTCATTTGTGCCATACCTTGTTGTACCTAATTCATATATAGAATAACCTAATAATTGTAATATTGGATTTACATATAGCATATTAGAATTTATGTAGATAACACCTATTATAAAAAGTAATATTATAATAGATAAAATAGTTTTAGGACTATTCATATCTAAAGACAAAAAGGCTATTAAATATGTTAATATATAATTTAAAGTTTCGTGAGAAATATCCTTCACAGACAAAACTTTATACTGTATCGTGTTTGTATTTGCTTGAAATTTTAGGAATATAATAATTGTTATAAAAATTATCAACCCCAGACTAATTCCCCATAAAAAAGGATCATTCAATTCTACAAATTTAAAATTAACAAAATTACAACTAAAAACCCTATCAATTAGTTTTGAATTTTGGATTAGCAATATTAGAAACAAAGGGTAGTATGCAATGAAGAATAAAATCCATCTTATTAAATTATTTAATCGGTTTTTCATTTAATTCCTTTCAACTAAATATTATATTAAAAATATATTATTTTACATATTTAATTTTTTAGTATCTAAGCAACATTTCTTAATTCATACAATTGGTACAATTCAAGAACGATTTGTTTCGAATTTTTCTCAATATGGGGTACCATATATAAAAGAGCCTTTAGGGCTCTTTTTTAATGTTCAAATTTTAAAAATTTAATTAATCGAAAAAATATTTAATATCAACTTTAAAAAATTTTGCTAAATTGTAAAGTGTTTCTGTGCTTGCTAAATTTTTACCTCTTTCAATACAGGAAATATGTTCTCTTGACATATTTACATATTCTGCAAGTTTTTCTTGGCTTAGATTGTTTTCTAACCTTAAAAATTTAACTTTTCTTCCTATGCTGTTTTTTAGCTTGCGTAATCCCATATTATCATGGTGACATGTAATATAAATATTACAGTAATATTTATATTACAAAATTGGTTTGTATTTTAATAATATAAGCTTTACACAAGTTTTAATTTATGTTATTCTTATTGTATCTGAGAGTATACAAAAATAAATTAATTAAATTGTAACAATTATATTGTCAAATTTTTATTTCATGTATAATACTCTTATAAGTAGTTTTTGGTTTATTTTTTATACACGGTTTTGTGTATAAAAAATGTCGGAATTAAGAAGTTTATGGGAATAAGCACAGATAAAATTCAAGATATAGAGCATAAGCTGAAAGGGCTTTTGATAAAACAATCATCTGATAATATTAAGGTTTCTGTAATTGTTCCTACATATAACAATGAGCAGTATTTAGCGAGATGTCTTTTTTCTCTAGTTGAACAAACTTTAAAAGATATTGAGATAATTGTTGTAAATGATGGCTCAACTGATGATACTTCTTTAATTTTAGATTTATTTGCAAAATATGATAAAAGATTTAAAATTATAAACCAACCAAATTTAAAACAAGGTGTTGCAAGAAATAAAGGCATGGAAAATGCGCTTGGTGAATATATAGGTTATGTTGATTCTGATGATTGGATTGATTTAAATTATTTTGAAAAATTGTATAATTCTGCTAAAAAATATGACGCAGATATTGCCCTTGCAACAAATATTAGAATAGGAAACGGGAAAACCAAAAAACGTTTACATATCGAAAATGAAGTTTTAGTTTCAACCCTGCAAGAAAAAATCGATATTTCAAATCAAGCAAAAAATCCATGCCCGACCAATAAAATTTATAGAAGAAAAATGCTTGTCGATAATTCGATTACTTGGCCGCAAGGCGTTTATTGTGAAGATAAATTATATACAATAAAAGCAATATATTATTCAAATGCTATAGTTGCGGTTCCTGATGTATTTTATTATTACTTTAGAAATCCAAATTCGACTGTAAATAATAAAAATGTTCAACGTCGTGCTAAGGCAAAAATAGACAAGAAAAATGCAAATAGAGCGGTTTTGAATTTTTTGAAAGAGAAAAACGCAGATATTAGAGATGAAGAATTTTGGGCTATAAAAACCGAAAAGAAATTGTTAGGCATTATTTTGTATAAGATATTGGAAAGTATAAAAACTGAAAAATTTTTGCTTTTTGGCTTTATTCCTTTTATAAGGAGGTCAAATGAAATTGTTTAAAAATATAATAGATTTTTTAAATGCCCAAAAATGCGAAAAAAACTATATTAAAAAACTAAACGATATTAAAAATAGAAGCAATGGACCAATTAAAGTCTGCTTTTTGATTAGAGAAAATCAAAAATGGAGCTATCAGTCTTTATATGAAGCTTTTGAAAAAAATGATAATTTTGAACCTGTTGTTTTGGTTAGTTTGTTGTGGTTATCCCATATAGGAAAAGATAAAACAAGAAATAATCTCGAAGAAAACTATAATTTCTTTAAAAATAGAGGAATTAAAGTTGAATATGCTTATAAAGACGGTAAATATATTGATTTAAAAGAATTTAATCCCGATATCGTGTTTTATGATCAGCCATGGGATTTGCCAAAAATTCATAGACCCGATAGGGTTTCAGAATTTGCACTTACGTGTTATGTGCCGTATGGTGTTGATGTTTTAGATTTTAAGGAAGATTATACAAAAGATTTTCATAAGCTATTATATAAATTTTTTGTTCCAAATAAATTTGATATAGAAAGATTTGAAGAATATTCAAAAGGCAATTCTAAAAATTGTGTCTATTTTGGTTTTCCAAAACTTGATGAGTATCTCAAAAAAAGCGAATGTGATAAATGGAAAGGCAAAGATAAAATAAAAGTCATTTATGCACCACATCATTCTTTTGATAAAAAAGGTTTGAATTTTGCAACATTTAAAGAGAATGGTGATTTCATTCTGGAATTTGCTAAACAACACCCTGAAACAACTTGGATATTTAAGCCTCATCCTCGTTTAAAATATGCAATTTTAAAAAATAGGATTTTGTCAAAAGAGGAAATTGAAAAATATTATAATGAATGGGCTGATATTGGAAGCGTATATGAACAAGGTGACTATTTTGATATTTTTAAAACTTCTGATTTATTGATTACGGATTGCTGTTCTTTTTTGGGCGAATATTTTCCTACCAATAAACCTATAATAAGGTTAATTGGAAAACAAAAAATTAATTTTAATAGTTTAGGAAAAAAGATTAAAAAATGTTGTTATGAAGCAAGTAATCCTTCTGAATTGGAAAAATGTTTCAATGATTTAATAAAGAATAAAAACGATTATAAAGCTTCATTAAGAAAAGAAATTATTGAAGAGGTTGTCGATATTGATGAGATTGTATCGATAAAAGTTGCGAATTATTTTGAACAATTAGGAGGAATGAATGTCTAATATAGCTATTATATTTGCGGGCGGTGTTGGACAGCGCTTAAATAATAAAGACAATATTCCTAAGCAATTTTTAAATGTAAATGGAAAGCCAATTATAATTCATACCCTTGAATTATTTGAAAAACATAATGAAATAGATAAAATTTATATTGCAATTCATAAAGATTATTTCGATTATATGAAAAATCTTGTAAAGCATTTTTATATAACAAAAGTGGCGGGAATTGTCGCTGGTGGAGCAACAAGTCAAGATTCTATTTATAATGCTTTAAAGCTTGCTAATGAAGAAAATAGTTTTGATTCAATTGTTCTTGTACATGATGGTGTAAGACCTAATATTACTTCTGAAGTTATTTCAAAAAATATTAAATGCGCAAAAGAAAATGGAAATGCTATTACATGCACTTCTTGCCAAGAAACTATTCTAGTTAGTAAAAATGAAATAAACCCCGAACATGTTCCATTTAGAAAAGAAACTTATGCTGCTCAAGCGCCACAAACATTTAAATTAAAAGAAATTTTGGAAGCTCATGAAAAAATGAGAAAAATAAACCCCAGTTATGATGGCATAGTTGATGCGTGTACTTTATTTAAAACATTGAATATACCTACATATATGGTGGAAGGAAATAGAGGAAATATTAAAATTACTACAATAGAGGATTTGTATATCTTGCGTGCTTTGATTAGGTATCATGAAGATATAGCAATGTTTCAAGCGAATAATGGAGATTTAGCAAGTGCAAAATATGGTTAGAAATTCAATAGTTTATAATGATATAAAACAAGTTTATAATGATAATTTTTCTTTGTTTGAGCAGTTTAAAAATAAAATAATTCTTATAACAGGGGCAACCGGCTTAATCGGAAGTTTTTTAATAAGATGTTTATTGTATGCAAATAAACAAAATGATTTAAATATAAAAATCATTGCACTTGTTAAAAATAAAGCTAAAGCTAAGTCGTATTTTAATTCAGAAATTCAAAACAAAAAGTTATTAATATAATTGGTATAAAGGTTAAAATAAAGAAATTTAATTAAAAAGGAACAAGGGAAGTGCAGAAAATAAGATTTTTTAATATAGAATTTTTGAGAATTGTAATGATATTTGGCATTGTTATGCATCATGCTTTTGCAAATAGAACTTGGAGTCTTTGTAATATGTTTCCTGATGTATCATTATATGCTTTCTTAAAAAAAGCTTTTTGGTTTGCTAATAATGGAGTTGAAGGCTTTTTTATAATTGCAGGATTGTTTTTTGTACTAACCTTTAATTCAAATCTTTCTTTTTTGGGTTTTTTTGCAAAGAAATATATTAGGTTAGCTCCTGTTATTCTCTTTGCGACTTTTTTGTGCTATTTATCGAGTTTTTGGGGATTGATAAATTTTAATTTGTTAAATAATGTGTTAACAGTCTTATTGCTAAATAATTTTATTATTAGGTGGTCTAATGGTTCGGTAGGTTCTGTTTGGTATGTTTCAGCTCTAATTGCTGGCTTTGCTTTCTATTATTGTGTTAAAAAATACGTAAAAAATCCTAGATATTATTATGTTATTTTGTTTTTATTGACGTTTTTTGGATATTTAATGTTGGAGGTATTAAAGCATGGTAATTATGGAGGTCCAGGCAGAAATTTCGGTGTATTAAATATCGGAATGATGAGATGTATTGGTGGACTTGGGCTTGGTATAATTATTGGAGAATTTTTTAAAAACAAAATAAGCATATATAGAGATATTTGTTTTGGAAAAATTGCAGTCACTTTTGTTTCTTTAATTGAGTTAGTATTATTGGTTGGCATTGTTTGGTGGATTTTTGTTCCGCATTTAAAATACAATAATATAGTTTTTGTGATTGTTTTTTCTTTGTTATTAATATTGTTTATTCTTAATAAAGGAGTTGTATCAAATTTCTTTAATAAAAACATATACTCTATTTTGAGTAAGTATGTCTATAGTATTTTTGTAACACATACTTTGGTGTACAAGCTTTTTTCATATCATTTTTGGTCTAATTATAAAGACATTGTTAATGTTTACAATTGGCTTCCAGTTGTAGTCAATTTCTTATTAGTTATAATTTTAGGCGTTTTCACATATCATTTTGTTGAAAAGCCATGTGCGCAGTATTTTAAAGAAAGGGCTAAAAGCCTTGTGGCAGTAAGAGAGAGAGAGAGAGAGAGAGAGTAATATCTCTAGTAGCTCTAAGATTTGCATAAAGGAATAAAATGAATTTATCAAACAACGAAACAATAAACACCTATAAAAAAATATTTCCTAAAATTACTACAATTGAAGACATGTATATTTTACGTGCTTTAATTAGATATAAGGAAGATATGATGATTTTTCAAACAAATGCGGGAGAACATTAATGAATAATATGGTTAGAAATTCAATAGTTTATAATGATATAAAACAAGTTTATAATGATAATTTTTCTTTGTTTGAGCAGTT
>CALUZF010000013.1 GCA_944325165.1 Candidatus Gastranaerophilales bacterium | reverse complement strand
TTATCACAATTATACTTAATAGTTGTTAATTTGTCTTGTATTGATTTTTTATTTTTATCATTTTGCATAATTTATTTTCCAAAAAATATATCCAATGCACATCTAAACCCTGCAAAGATATCCTTAAATAATTCATCTATTTTTCTATCTTTAAAAAAACTAAAAAAATATTCTCTAAATTGCTTGCTTTTTGAAATGCAATTTGCACTTGTTACTATCTCAAAAAATTCCTTAATTTTTTTAGGATAATAAACAGATATCGAATTAGTCCTTGAATATAATTTTTCTATCACATTTCTATATGAATATAAATCTTTCAAAATAAATGATTTCTCTAATTTTTTATTATATATAGAAAGTGTATTTTGAGAATAATTACTATTATCAAGAGCAATAAGAGCACTTTCACCCGCTAATTTACCAGAAATCAGCGCAAAATTAGTACCTTCAAAATGAACTCCGTTGACAAATCCTGCAGCGTCTCCTGTAATTATCACACCATTAGAAACAAGTTTTGGTATTTTTTTATAACCGCCTTCCGGTATCAAATGAGCGCTATATTCAATTGTTTCACCATCTTTAATCAAAGGATAAATATCTGGATGTTTTTTAACTTCATCTAATATTTCATTAATATTTAATTGATTTTTTGATAAATCGGCTAAATTAACCCCAACACCAAGCATAACGGTATCTTTAAATGTAAATAAAAATGTCATCATAAAAAGATTTTTAAATTCCTTTAAAGAACCAAAATCAGATCCAAAATATTGCTTATTAACCCCATTTGTACAATCTTCTTTTAGATTAAATCTTTCCTCTATTGTTTTTTTGTCGAGTTTTATTGCCTCTTTTACAGATAAAATAATATCTTTTGGCTGATAATTATTTCTTAAATTCAATTCCTTAGCCAATATAGAATTAACGCCGTCAGCTAAAATCGTAACGGGCGCAAAATATTCTTCTTGCTCGGTTTTGATACCTACAACATAATTATTTTTTTGAATTAAGCTTTTAACTAAAGTATTTGGAATGTAATAAACGCCATACTTTTTAGCTATTTCAATCATTTGGCTTTCAAGACTAAATCTTTTTATAGCATAAGCAAATTTAGAATTATCATTTTTTGTTGTTATTTCAAATGAGCCTTCATCATTTAAAAAAGCCCAAGTATGCGAATTTATTATTCTTTCATATTTAAATTTTTCAAAATCATCCCCAAAAACTTCTCTTAAAGCTGTTGTATAAACAGCTCCGCCATACATATTCTTAGATCCAGGATAACTTGCTCTCTCGACAAGAATAACTTTTTTTCCTTCTTTTGCAACGCTTAACGCCGCAGAAACTCCGCTTGGCCCTGCGCCTACTACTATCACATCCGCATTATATTTGATATCCATAATCTAATTTTACGATTTATTTAACAAAATTGCAATTATTTGCCCTGTTAATAAGATAGGACTAAAATAATTTATATGAAAACACTAAGCCTTGTTATACCCATATATAATGAAGAAAAAACTCTGGAAAATATTGTTTCAAAAACATTAAAAATTGAACTTGATGAGTTTGCTCAAAAAAATGATATAAAATTAGAATTAGTCCTTGTTGATGATTGCTCAAGCGATAAAAGTCTTGAAGTTGCGAAAAATTTAGCACAAAAAAATTCTAAAATAAAAGTTTTTGCACACAAAAAAAATCAAGGAAAAGGTGCAGCCCTTAAAACAGGCTTTCAATATGCAACAGGTGATTATATAGGTATTCAAGATGCAGATGATGAATACAATCCAAATGATTATTTAAAACTCATTAAACCTCTTTTAGAAAACAAAGCAGACGTAGTTTATGGCTCAAGATATCTAAAGCGCGATGTTAGAAGAATACTTTATTTTTGGCATACATTTATGAATAAAGGCTTAACTCTTTTAACGAATATGTATACAAATCTTGATATCACTGATATGGAGACTTGCTATAAGCTATTTAGAGCTGATGTTATAAAAAATATTGCCCCAAAATTAAAAGAAAACAGATTCGGTTTTGAACCAGAGGTTACAATTTATATTGCCAAAGGAAAATATAGAGTCTATGAGTGCGCTATAAGCTATAATCCAAGAACATACGAAGAAGGCAAAAAAATAAAAGCAAAAGACGGCTTAAGAGCACTCTATTGCATTATGCACTATGGCGGACATTGCGCACCACTACCTATGCAAATTTTGATTTATTTA
Organism: Candidatus Gastranaerophilales bacterium; assembly: GCA_944325165.1. Lineage (GTDB taxonomy): Bacteria > Cyanobacteriota > Vampirovibrionia > Gastranaerophilales > Gastranaerophilaceae > RUG14156. The sequence continues at coordinate 19,000 of CALUZF010000013.1, read as the reverse complement.
TTCATAGGTGGCACAAGCGCTATCGTAAATATAGCTTCATTTCTTATATTTAGCGAATTTTTTGACAGCTTATTTATAAATATTGCTCTTGCTTTTATATTATCAGCATTAGTTAATTATTTATTATGTATTTCTTTATTATTTAGACACAAAGCATGCTGGAATTCATTCACAGAAATAATTACATACATTCTAACACTAATAATAATGGGCGGAGCAGATTATTTTGCGACATATTTATTCTTAACTATAGGAATGAATAATTTTTGGGCAAAATCACTCTCAAGCTTAATTGGAGTGATAGGAAATTTTGCGCTTCGAAAATATTTTGTATTTCTCGAAAGAAAATAACTATAAATTACATCCCCGGCAGAGGAACTGCAGAATCAATCAGCTTTTCATCATCATATTCGATTAATTCATTTTTATTTTCGCTGAATTGTTTATTTGGTTTTGTCGGTTTAATCGGTTTTACTTGTTCAATAGGATTTTGATTTGAACTTGGCAGAGGAGCTTCAGGTTTTTGTTGCGCCTTTATATCTGCTTCTTTTTCTTCTGTTTCATCAACGGTTTCATCAGCATCACCGATATTCAAATATTCTTGAGAGCCACCAGACATCTTAGGATAATCAAATACACTTTTTGGGAAGTTTTCGCTTGCAACTTTCATATATCCCGCAAAAACCCTTGCTGGCAAAGCACCGCCTGTAATACCTGGAAGTTTTGTATTGTTGTCATTGCCAACCCAAACACCTGTAACGATATCAGGAGTAAAACCAACAAACCAAGCATCTCTATAATCATTTGTTGTACCTGTTTTACCAGCTACATTAGGTGCATAATTTGCAGCTTTACCTGTACCAACTTCAACAACTTTTCTTAGCATATATGCCATGCCAGCTGCAGTTTCAAGATTTATAACTTTAACAATTTTAGGGCCAGAATTTTCATATATTGTAACCCCTCTAGAGTTTTCAACACGCTCAACGCTATATGGTTTAACTCTATAACCACCATTAGCAAAAGCACCGTATGCTACAACCATATCATATAATTTTACACCGTTTGAACCTAGTGCAATTGTCATATCGCTTGCTAAATGAGTTGTTATACCCATTTCTCTAGCTGTTTGAATAACTGCATCAACTCCAGATTTTTTAATCAAACGAACGGCAGCAACATTTGATGAAATAGCCAATGCTTGCCAAATAGTAATCTTACCGCGATATTTTTTACCATAGTTTTTAGGTGACCAATCTTGAATGGTTAATGGTGTATCTTCAATAGTATCATCTACGCTGACACCTTGTTGCAGCGCTGTTGCATATACAAACGGTTTAAAAGATGAGCCCGATGGCCTTATTGCTTTTGAAACTCTGTCATATTGGCTTTGTTCATAATTTTTACCACCAATATAAGCATAAACCCTACCTGTTGTAGGAGAGAATGAAAATAGCGCAATTTGGTTTGTCGGTTTTGTTAAACCCGCCTTAGCTAAAGCTGATGTTGCAGTCGATTGAGCAACATTTTGAGATTTATAATCTAAAGTAGTATAAATTTTTAAACCGCCTTGAGAAATCTCTTGTTCTTCAAAACCGATATTTTTTAACTCATTTAAAACAAAATCTATAAAATAAGGTGCTTTGTTATATGAATAAATTCTTGGTTTATTTGATAACTTGAGTCCCTCCTTTTGAGCAGCCTGCATTTGTTCTAAGGTAATGTATTTGTTGCGATACATTCTTCTTAAAACTTGATCACGGCGCTTCAAGCCTGCTTTTTTATTCGCAAAAGGTGAATAAATAGAAGGAGCTTGAGGTAACCCCGCTATAAGAGCCTGCTCAGCCAGAGTAAGTTGAGATAAATCTTTATCAAAGAATGTTCGAGCTGCGCTTGAAACGCCATAAACACCCGAACCTAAATACACAGAATTTAAATACATTTCTAAAATTTCATCTTTAGAAATAGTTTTTTCAATTCTATGAGCTATTATTAATTCTTTTATTTTTCTATCAAATGTTCTTTCGTTTGATAAGAATAAAATTCTTGCTAACTGTTGTGTTATTGTGGATGCGCCTTGTTTAACTTGTCCTGACATAATATTGGTAATAGTAGAGCGCACCATACCCATAGTATCAAAACCTCTATGGCGGTAGAAGTTTTTATCTTCAGTTGCAATAACTGCTTCTTTTAAATATTCGGGAATTTTATCTATTGAAACTTTTTCAAATTTAAAAGCCGTAAATGTTTTAATTACTTCGCCATCTGCAGAATATATTGTCGTAACAGGGTTTGGCTTAATATCCTCAAAATTTGAAATAGGAGGCAGAGAAGCCAAATATAAATTAAAAGCAAATATTGCAGCCATAACCGCAGCAAAGCACATCAAAATAAAACAAAAGAATATGTTTCTTTTTTGAGGACCTTTGCGGACTGTTCTTTTTCTTCTTACACTATTCATAGCACCATATTATAGCATAAAATTTAACACTGCAATATGTTAATTATTTTGAACGAGAAAGTTTAAATTCATGATTATCCAATAACTCCTTATTGGCACCAAGCATCATACTTTCAGCCTGCTCTAAAATCTTAACAATCATATATCCATTTTCACCGTCTGAGCGAGGCGTTTTATCATTTTTAATACAATTCAAGAAATGTTGACATTCAAGCTTTAATGGCTCAATTTCTAAGTAATCAAAGACTTCAATCTCGTTTTGAGAACCTTTTTTATTATCATAAACTTTCAATTTACCTTCTTGAATTGTATCATCCAATATCGCCGTAGCTTTAGTTCCTCTAACCAACAAAGAAACTCTTTTTTGAGGATGAATCCAACTATCGCTTACATGTCCAATAACTCCATCTTCAAATTCAATTGTTAAATGTGTTATATCATATATATTTTCAAATTCACTTGCACAACCTGTTGCACTAATTACTCTTAATGGAGCTTTGCCTGTAACATGAGCTATCATAGAAACATCGTGCGGAGCTAAATCCCACATAACACTTCTGTCATTTTTAAAATAATTAATATTTAATCTATCAGATTGTACATATTTAATTTCACCCAAAACACCCTCTGCAATAAGCATTTTAAGTCTATTTACAGCAGGATGATACAATAAAAGATGTCCAACTAATAATTTAACATTCATTTGCTCAGCTAATTCTTTTAATTCCTTAGCTTCTGAAGCTTTAGTTGATATCGGCTTTTCGACATAAACATGTTTACCAGCTAAAATCGCTTTTTTAACCAAATTAAAATGAGTATGACTCGGAGTAACCACGCATAACGCTGTTATTTCCGGATTTGATATGATGCTGTTAAAGTCATTTGTAACCTCAACATCATGGTATAACTCTTGAATCATTTTTAAATTTTCATTATCTAAATCGCATACACTGTGGAGTGCGCCAAGATTATAAAAATTTCTTACTATATTTCTTCCCCAAATACCGCAACCAACTACTGCGCAACATTTATTCATTCATAATTCCTTTATAGCATGTTAATCTATATTAAAATTCTAATAAACAAATATTTCATAGTCAAACAAAGATTTTATAAAGACAAATTTTTAAAAATTTTATATTTATGGTAGGATTTTAATATGAGTATGAAAGCTTTTGTATTAAATTGTCCGATTGATTTAATCAGCTCAAATGAAGCCTTGAATAAGGCAAACAATGCCATTCAAAACAATACAAATTTTCAGATTATTACAATTAATCCAGAAATGATTATGAATGCGCAAAAAAATCAACATTTTTTCGATATTTTATCAAATTCGGATTTAAATATAGCAGATGGTGTCGGGGTTAAAATAGCCTTAAAGCTCAAAAAAATCAATCAAAATCAAATTAGAGGGGTGGATTTTTCAAGAGAATTAATTAAATTAGCCTCTGAAAACAACTATCGTATAGCTTTTTTAGGTGCAAAAGAAGAAGTTATCCAAAAAGCTAAAGAAAATTTTTTGAAAAAATATTCTAACTTAAATTTTGTTTACACAAGAAACGGTTATTTTGACAACGAAAATGAAATAATCGAAGAAATAAAATCGGCAAATCCTCAAATTCTGCTTGTAGGCTTAGGTTCTCCAAAACAAGAAGAAATCATACTAAAGCTTAAATCTGTACTAAATGGCTGCACCATGGTAGGTGTCGGAGGTAGTTTTGATGTATTTTCGGGAATTGTAAAAGAATCACCTGTAATATATAGAAAACTTGGACTTGAATGGCTATATAGAACGATATTGCAACCTGAAAGATTTAAGAGAATATTCCCTGTTTTGCCAATATTTTTAATAAAGTGTATAATAGAATCTATACAAAAGAAGGGCTGATACTTTGAAAACATTTACCAATGAATTAAGAAGAGACATCATAAAAATGATACACAATGCTAAATCCGGACACCCCGGAGGCGCATTTTCTTGTGTTGACATTTTAGCGGTGTTATACAAAAAAGTTTTAAATGTACCTATAGAATGGGATAAATCAATTGATTTTGATAAAAGAGACAGATTTATATTATCAAAAGGTCATGCTTCAACTGCACTATATGCAACATTAGCCCACTGCGGATTTTTCCCAACAAACATGCTTATGAGCTTTAGAATGTTAGGTTCAAAACTTCAAGGACATCCAAGCTCAAGAGCTCAATTAGCAGGAATTGAAGTTTCAACAGGTTCGCTGGGTCAAGGTCTTTCAATTGGTGTAGGCATGGCTTTAGCGCTTCGTCTTGATAAAAATGAAACATCAAAAGTTTTTGTTCTTTTAGGAGACGGAGAAATGCAAGAAGGCAGCGTTTGGGAAAGTTTAATGAATGCAAACAATCAAAAACTAAATAATTTGATTGTTATAATTGATAAAAACGAGCTTCAAATAGACGGCAAAACTTGTGATATCAAATCTCTTGAACCATTAGATGAAAAATTAAAAGCTTTCGGATTTAGCGTTTATTCAATTGATGGTCATAATTATGATGAAATTGAACACACTTTACTTGAAGCAAAAAATTCAAATCAATTATGCGCAATAATCGCTAATACAATAAAAGGTAAAGGTGTTTCATTTATGGAAAACAACGCAGGTTGGCATGGCAAAGCTCCAAATGACGAGCAATTAGCTAAAGCATTGGAGGAATTAAATGTTTAGTAAAATTGTTGAAATTAAATCTCCAAGAAATGTTTATGGTGATACATTAGTCGAATTGGGCGCTAAAAATCCAAATATAGTCGTGCTGGACGCTGATTTATCGTGTTCTACTCAAACCTGCAAGTTTGCAAAAGCTTATCCTGAGCGCTTTTTTAACTGCGGTATTGCAGAACAAGATATGATGGGAACAGCAGCAGGTCTTGCTTATGGTGGCAAGACTGTCTTTGCAAGCACTTTTGCAATGTTTGCAACAGCAAGATGTCTGGATCAAATCAGAAACACAATTTGCTATTCAAAATTGGATGTAAAAATTGTTGCAACCCATGGCGGTATTACAGTGGGAGAAGACGGCGCTTCTCATCAAGCGCTGGAAGATATATCCTATATGCGCTCAATTCCCGATATGAAAGTAATTGTTCCCGGGGATTGCGAAGAAGTTAAACAAGTTATTGAATATGCCGCAAACACCACAGGGCCTATGTATATCAGAATACCAAGGACAAATTTAAAATCTGTCTTTTCTAATGAATATAAATTCAACCCTGCAACAGGTGTTAAAATCAAAGAAGGAAATGATATAACAATAGTTACAAATGGCGAAACTTTATATGAAGCAATTGAAGCATCAAAAAAACTCCAAGAAGTAGGAATTGAAGCGGAAATTCTTCACTATCCCGTTGTAAAACCTTTTAAACATATTGCTCTTAAACAAAGCGCACAAAAAACAGGAAAAGTTGTAGTAGTTGAAAATCATAGCATAATAGGCGGTTTAGGAAGCGCTGTATGCGAATCTTTATGCGAACATTATCCTGTTAAAATATACAGAATAGGAACAAAAGACACATTCGGTCAATCCGGAGAACAACGTCAATTAATGGAATTTTACGGATTAACTGATAAAAAAATATATGAAAAAATAATTGAATTTATGGATGTAAAATGATAATACTTAAAGATGTCGTAAAACAATATAAAAATAAATATGCACTCCGAGGAATAAATCTTCATATACGCCCCGGTGAATTTGTGTTTTTGGTGGGTTCATCAGGTGCAGGAAAATCAACACTGATGAAAATGTTATATCTTGAAGAACGCCCTACAAGAGGAGATGTGTATGTTGCAGGAATAAACATAGGAAACCTATCTCCCAATAAAATCCCAAGCCTAAGACGCTGCATGGGTATAGTTTTTCAAGATTATAAACTTCTTCAAAACCATACGGTTTATGATAATATTGCCTATGTAATCCGTACAATGGGAATTTCATCAAGAGAAATCGAAACTCGTGTTATGGGAGCACTTAAAGTTGTAGGGCTTGAAGACAAATATCGCTCAAAACCTTGCGAATTATCGGGCGGAGAACAACAAAGAGTATCAATCGCCCGTGCTATCGTAAACGGCCCGCCTTTATTAATTGCAGATGAACCCACAGGAAATTTAGATCCTAAAAATTCTCTTGAAGTTATGCAAATTTTAGAACAAGTTAACCAAAGAGGAATTACAATTCTTGTTTCAACTCATGATCAAGCTATGGTTAACTACTTTAGAAAAAGAGTAGTAACAGTGGATCACGGACAAATTATAAGAGATATGCAAGCAGGAACTTATGACTAGAAAACCAAGAAATCAAAACTTTAAACAAAAAGTTAAATCACGCATTCCAAAAGATTGGATGTCTGAAATCAGAATAACCTACAGAATAGCAATAGAGACAATAAAAAGTATTGCTCAAACAGGTCTTGTTAATATTGCAATTATCACAACAATTGCTGCAATTTTAACTATTTTTGGTTCCATTTTTAGAATAACCCTTGCTCTTAATTCATTTGTAAGCTCTATGGGCTCAGCTCTTGAAGTTAGCGCATATCTATCACCTGAAGCAGATGTAAATTCTACAATTACCAAAATAAGAAATCTTGAGCATGTCCAAAAAGTAACATATATCTCTAAAGAGACATCTTGGATACAATTAAAAAAAGAAATAGATGTACCTGATATAACAAACCCCTTACCCGATACATTACATGTAAAGCTTGATGATACTAAAAATATCAATGCTGTTATGAATAGCTTGAAAAAAATCGACGGAGTAAACGACACAAGTTATGCAAAAGATTTAGTCCAAAAATTCGAAGCAATTAATACAATCATAAACACTGCAACGCTTATGTTTGTTGTGATAGTCTGCATTCTTACAATAGCAATTATAAACAACACAATCGAGCTTGTAATACAATCAAGAAAAGAAGAAATAGAAATTATGCGTCTAATGGGTGTATCAAATTGGTATATTAAAACACCATTAATCCTGCAAGGTGCAATTTATGGCTTTCTAGGCGCATTAGTTGCAATTATTCCTATCGATATGGTACAAAAATATATCATAAAAATGCATGAATTTTTCATGATTTCAATTGACCCATTGGCACAATTTACCGTACTATTTAGTGTATTAACATTAGGAGTTGCATTTAGCTCCATAGGAAGTTTCTTAAGTATCAAAAAACATTTGCAGGTATAACCGATATGATGAATAACAATCCAAACAGATTAGATCCGCAACAAGTTGTAGCAGAATTTAAAGACATACCGCCTATGCCTAATGTTATGGTTAAAGCGCTAAGCGTTATTAAAAATCCCGCGACAGGTATAGCTGAGCTTGCAAAAATCATGCAAGTTGACCAAGCCATCTCAACTAAAACGCTAAGCCTTGTAAATTCAGCATTTTACGGTTTCAGACAACAAATTACATCTATCCAAAAAGCTCTTGTTGTTCTTGGCATGATGAAAGCAAAAAATATAATCATGAGCCTTGCGCTAAAGCAAATGATGACAGCTCAAGGAAGCAGAGAATTATGGGAACATTCAATAAGGTGTGCAGTTGCAGCTGAGATATTAGCTAAAGAATACAAAGTAATTAACCCTGATGATGCTTTTGTAATAGGTTTTTTACATGACATAGGAAAAATGCTTCTAAACACTAAAAATCCTCTAAAATATTCAAAAGTAAGATATTTAGCAGCTCAAGATAATGTTAATTTAGTAGATATTGAAGATGCTCAATTTGGAACTAATCACTGCGTTTTAGGTGCATTAATTTCTAAAAAATGGCAATTACCGGTAATTTTAACAAATTGCATAAGATATCACCATGACCCTGCTCAAAGCTCGCTTCCAACTGTATGCGGTATAGTATATTGTGCAGATAGATTAGTTCAAACAAATATGCCAAATCCGCTTTTAGAGCCTAAGGTTATGAATAAAATGGATTTTACAATCAATGACCCTGTTGCGCTAAGAGAAACAATTTTAGCAAAATCATCCATTTTCTTAAAAGAAATGTCAACTCCAAACTAGCAATGTTCTATGTCTAATTCTTGACATAATTGTGAAAAATAATCGATGGATTCATATAAATCATCTTTTTCAAAAATTTCAAAAGTAATAGTAGGATAAAGATGTAATTCTTTGAGCGTTTTTAGAATATCTTTTATATCAATAGACCCGTTTTTTAAGCTTGAATGGGAATCCTCGTCTTTATAGTTATTATGAAAATGCATATGCTTTAACATAATTCCATATTCCCTAATCCAATCAGAAGGCTTTAATTCTGAATGCAAATTGCAATGACCTATATCTATAGTTGCGCCTAAATTAGGTGAATTTACAGCTGCTACAAGGTTTCTTATAAATTCAGGATTAGGTTCGTGGACATTTTCAACAGTTACCATTATTCCTAAATCTTCAAAATTTTTGACAAATTCCTTGTAAAATTCGATATTCTTCAAGAAAAACATTTGCTGATATTGCTTATGTTTCAATAAATTATTATAACAAGTATGAAAAACAACCACTCTTACATCAAATTCACTTGCAAGCTCTAAACTTTGATAATATCTTTTTTTGCTTATTTGAGCAATAAGGGGGTCTTTTGCTGCAATATTTAAATTTGAAAAAAACCCATGCAAAGTCACTTCATTTTCAAAATCAGCTAAAATAGCCTTATATTCTTTTTTATTTTTCTCAAAATCATTTTCTATATCCAGCAATCTTCCAAAACGGGAAATCTCTATACCGCAATTTAATTTTTGAGCAATATTAACAGCTTCTCTAAAATCGTGATATGATACTGTTGAGGATATGAATTTGTGCAGTTTGTTATCCATAATTAAATTATAAATTAAAAATGTATATAATAGAACTATTTTTAAAATTAAAAGAAGATTTTAAATCCGGAAAATTTAAAAAACAACCTCAAAAAAAGGAGGTTGAAATTGAAAAATGCGACCATTTATTCGTCCCCATTGACTCTACAAAAAGAATTTTAGCCTGCTCAAAATGCGGTGAAATATACAAACTTAAAAAAGGTGAAATAAATCCTTTCGAATAATTAAAATAAAACTTAAAATTTATTTTATTAAAGCTGTTTTTGAGATAAAATTATCCTATACGAGATTTTATTGGAGAAAACTTTGCAATTTAATTTAAAAGAAATAATAAAAGCGCTGGAATGCGAGATTTTATACAAAAATGAACTTGCTAATGATGAAATTTTATTTGATATTTCAACAGATACAAGAAAGCTAAAACAAGGAGATGTTTATCTTCCTCTAAGAGGTGAAAATTTTGACGGTCATAATTTCATAGATAAAGCTCTAAGCCTTGGAGCAAGAGGATATTTCACCCAAGATAAATTTAAAATTAATCAAGAAGCTGATTTTGTTATATATGTACCAAATGCACTTGTTGCATATTTAAAATTAGCAAATTACATAAGAAACAAAATTAATCCGCTTGTTGTAGCAATAACAGGCTCTTGCGGAAAAACCACAACAAAAGAAATGCTATATCGAGTTTTTTCAACACAATTTAGAACATATAAAACTTTTTTAAATCATAATAACGAAATCGGTTTATGCGAAACCTTTTTCAATATGCCGTCTAATTGCGAAGTATGCATTGTTGAAATGGGTATGAGAAATTTAGGTGAAATCGAGCTTTTATCAAACTATTCAAACCCCGATATAGGAATTATCTCAAATATAGGCTCAGCCCATGTTGAAAGATTGGGAACACTTAAAAATATTGCAATAGCAAAATGTGAAATTGCTAAAAATCTAAAAAAAGACGGGCTCTTTATAGGTGTTGAAAGCGATAATCTAAAAGAAAATCTAAAATACGAAGGCAAAAAGATATTCACAAAATTAGAAGATGCAAAAAACATTGAAATTGCAATCAACTCAACAAAATTTGACTACAAAGGCGAAACTTGGGAAATTAATCAACCCGGAGAATATAACGTTTCAAACGCTATGCTTGCAATTGAAGCAGGTTTAAGCCAAGGAATAACTCCTCAAAACATTAAAAAAGGGCTTTTAGCATACAAACCCATTGAAAAACGCTGGGAAAAAACAGAAATTAAAGGTCTAACATTCATAAATGACAGCTATAACGCTAATCCGGAATCTATGAATGCAGTGTTAAAAACATTCCTTAAGATTTATCCAAAACCAATTACTTTGGTTTTAGGTGATATGGGCGAATTAGGAAAAGATGAGATAATGTATCACAAACAAATTGGTGAATTTTTATCTAATTACAGTGATATAAAGCTCTTAACAGTAGGAAATTTAGCAAAGCACATCGCAAGAAATACAACTTTAGAAAGTGTAGCATTTGAAAATAACGAGCAATGCGCAAAATATATTGTTGAAAATACGCAAAAAGGAACAACAATTTTACTTAAAGCATCTCGTTCAATGAAATTTGAACAAATAATTGAAATGGTGGAAAAATATGATAATGATTAGTGTAGCAGGGCTTATTGCCTTGATTTTGTGTTTATTATTCGGCATTCCTTACATAAACTTTATGAAAAAGAAAGCCTATTCTCAATATCTAAGAGAAGAAGTAGCTCAAATGCACTCTTATAAAGAAAAAACGCCAACAACAGGCGGTGTATTTATAATCGCTTCAATTATTATTGCTTCAATTATTGCTCTATTTATGGCACAAAAGGCTACAACAGGAGCGATAATTGTTCTTATGACATTAATTTTTTACACATTTACAGGATTTGAAGATGACATTAAAAAAATAAAAGCTCATCAAAACCTTGGTTTGTCTGCAAGAGCGAAATTAATGCTACAAATTGCAGTTGCTATGTTACCTGCATTTTACATTATTTTTTCAAACCAAACAGAAGTTACTTTCTTGAATTTCAGCTTTGATTTAGGCTGGTTTTACCCTGCTTTTGTTGTGTTTATGATGGTTGGAGCATCAAACGCTCTTAATTTAACTGACGGATTAGACGGTTTAGCGGCAAATTCTTCTGTTATTGCATTTTTAGCTTGCGCTATTATTTGTTTTTTAAATAATAATCTTGATTTAGCAATTATCTCAATTGCAGCAAGTGCTTCATGCTTAGGCTTTTTATATTACAACAAAAAACCTGCTAAAATATTTATGGGAGACACAGGTTCATTAGCTCTTGGCGGTTTATTAGCCACTATTGCTATTATGGGAAAATTTGAACTATGGTTAATCCCTATTGCCATTGTTTTTATATGCGAAACATTGTCTGTTATGATACAAGTTACAAGCTTTAAGCTCACAGGCAAAAGAGTATTCAAAATGAGCCCTATACATCATCATTTTGAACTATCCGGCTGGAGCGAAAACAAAATTGTTTTTGTATTTTCTTTAGTAACTTTCATAAGTTGTTTATTAACTATATTGGTTTATTATTTTAGTAAGGCATAAAAATGGATAATTTAAAAAACAAAAAAGTACTAATTCTTGGCTTTTCAACAACAGGGATAGGGTCAGCAAAATATTTTATAAAACATGGTGCTAATGTTTATATCAGTGAATTTTCTGATTTAAAAGAAAAAGATAAAACCATTGCTCAAGAATTAAGAAATATGGGTGTAAATATTGAATTTGGTGGTCATAGTGAGGAATTCATAAACAATAGCGATTTTTGCATATTGAGCCCTTCAATTCCAACAGATGCGCCTATATTAAAAAGACTTGAAGAAAAAAATATTCCTTATTTTTCAGATATTGAATATGTGTCAAAATTCGACAACAAAAAAATGGTGTTAATCACAGGAACAAACGGAAAAACAACAACAACTGCATTATGCTCTCATATATTATCTAAAAAATATAACGCTCCATACTGCGGAAATATCGGCATCAGCCCTATTGAATACATCGACAAAAACGTTGATTATTATGTTGTTGAAGCAAGCTCATATCAATTAAATTATTCACCAAAATGCGCTCCATTCATTGGAATATTTTGCAATTTAACGCCTGACCATATTTTATGGCACAAAACATTAGAAAATTATTTTGAAGCAAAAGCAAAACCATTTAGAAATATGGATAATTCATCTAATGCTATTTTAAATTATGATAATGAAATGACTAAAAAATTAGGCGAAGAAATCAAAGCTAAGGTTTATTATTTTTCATTAACAAAACAAAATATAAAAAACTGCATTTACCTTGAAAATGATGAAATAATTTATAACAACGAAAAAATAATTAACGTAAACGAGCTTCAAATTGTAGGCTCACACAATATTCAAAATGCAATGTGCTCAATTTTAGCTGGAAAAATAATCGGCTTAAATAATAACGAAATAAAAGAAGCTCTTAAATCATTCAAAGCAATAGAACATAGACTTGAATTCATAAGAACTATTGAAAACACTGATTATTACAACGATTCAAAAGCAACAAACCCCGAAGCAAGTATTGTTGCAATAAATTCATTTGAAAACAAAAAAGTTGTTTTAATAGCAGGAGGCAGAGATAAAAAAACAACTCTAAAAGATTTTATTAAAGCAGTCAAAGAAAGAATATCCAAGGTTATCTTAATAGGAGAAGCAACTGAGCGCTTTAAGGATGAACTATCTAAAAACGGATATATGAATATAGTTAATTCAAAAACACTTGAAGAAGCCATTGATATAGCCTCACTAGATAAACCGGATGTTGTATTGTTATCTCCAGCATGTGCAAGTTTTGATATGTTTGAAAGCTACGAAAAAAGAGGGGATGCTTTTAGAAATTATGTATTATCAAAAAAATAAACAACATACACACACAAATACAACCTATACCCAAACTCCTGCTGACAATATTTTAATCGTTGTTACGATTTTTATTGTTGTTTTTGGAATAATGGCGGTATTTTCAGCATCCGCTCCAAAAGCCATAAGTTATGGTGAAAATCCGATTAGTTTTACTTTAAAACAATTAGTTTGGCTAATTGGAGGAGTTTTTGGCGCATACTTTTTTTCAAAATTTGATTACAAAAAATTAAAACCTTTTGCGGGTTTTATGGGTTTAACAGTTTTAATATTGCTTGCTTTAGTTAAATTTTCACCCTTGGGTGTAACCGTAAATGAAGCAAAAAGATGGCTTGTAATAGGTCCATTGCAATTTCAGCCCTCAGAAATGGCAAAACCTGCATTGGTTTTATATTTTGCTACATTATTTTCAAAAAATTGTAAAATTTTAGACCCCGCAAAATATCCGTTTTATTTTATTTTTGCATCCATGTTGCTATTAATTTATATGCAACCTAACTTATCTATGATAATTCTTCTACTTACAACTTCTCTTGTAATGTATTATGTTGCAGGCGGTTCAACTAAAATCATTACAAGTGCATTCGTTTTAGGGGTTATTGGCGTTGCAACAACAATAAGAGGATATCAATTACAACGTATAAAAGTATGGTGGAACCCGTTTTCTGATGCGCTAGGTGCCGGATATAACATTATTCAATCAATGGTAGCATTTTCATCAGGAGGATTTTTTGGAGTTGGTTTTGGTAATTCAAAACAAAAACTATCTTGGCTTCCTGAAGGTCATACAGACTTTATTTTTGCGATAATCGGAGAAGAATTCGGATTTTTAGGATGTTTCTTTTTGATATGTTTATTCTGTGTATTTTTACACAGAGGCTTTATAATTGCTAAAAAATGCCCCGATATGTTCGGCAAAATTTTAGCAGTAGGAATTACATTTTCAATTTGTTTTCAAGCGTTTACAAATATGTCTGTTGCAAGCTCATTTGTTCCTGCAACAGGTATTCCGTTACCGCTTATCAGCTATGGCGGATCAAGCTTGTTTGTAACATTATGTATGATAGGTGTTTTAATTAACATTTCAAAGAAAAAAGTTCAAAGGATAGTTCATTATGTACAATAATAATAAAATTTATTTTATAACAGGAGGCGGAACAGGAGGACACATCTATCCTGCAGTTTCTGTTATAAACGAATTATTAAATACGGGCATTCAAAATGAAAATATTTTTTATTTAGGCAATAAGAAAAATTTAGAATACGAAATTGCTCAAAAAAACGGATACAATTTTCTATCGCACAGTGCAAAAGGAATGCCAAGAAAACTAAGCCTTAAATTCATAAGCTGGCTTTTTGGACTTTTGTTTTCCACAATAAAAGTTATGGGATATTTCATAAAATATAAGCCCGATATAGTATTTGCAACAGGCGGATATGTTTGCGCTCCTGCTTTAATTTGCGCTATTTTATTTAAAGTCCCTTATGTGCTTCATGATTGCGATGCAATACCAGGGATTGTCACAAGAGCATTTAGTTCAAAAGCAAATAGTGTATCTTTAGCATTTGAAGAAGCAAAAAAATATATCCATGCAAAAAAAATAGAAGTCAACGGAAATCCAATCAGACAAGAATTTAGCACAATATCTAAAAAACAAGCACGTGAAGAATTATCCCTTAAAGATAATTTTACTATTCTAATTATGGGCGGATCTTTGGGAGCTCGCACAATAAACAATTCATCATTTAAAATTTTAAAAGAATTTGCAAATAAACAAGGCATCACCATTCTTTGGCAAACAGGCAAAAAGAATTTTGATGAAGTAACTAAAAAAGTTCTTGATGAATTTGAGGAATTGCCTGATAACCTTGTTTTGCAACCTTATTTTGATAAAATGTATCTTGCATTATTATCAGCAGACGTTGTAATCTCAAGAGCAGGCTCATTGAGCTTATCTGAAATTTGCGCTTGTTCTCTGCCTTCAATTTTAATTCCTTATCCTTATGCAGCAGCAGATCACCAAAAGAAAAATGCTATGAATTTAGCTAATAACAATATTGCCCTAATGCTTGAAGATAAAGATTGCAACAACGAAAGCTTATATGAGCTTGTGAATAATTTAATGACAGACAAAGAAAAATTATCAAATTTATCATACAATGCACACAAAATAGCAAAATTAAACTCTGCGAAAAAAATTGTAGAGCAGATAAATTCTGCAATGGAAAGATAAATGAAAACTGCTGAAGAAATTTTAACAAGTCATAATAAATTCCATATTAAATTAGGACTTGAAAGAATAACTAAAATTCTAAATTTGCTTGATAATCCGCAAGAAAAATATGAAATAATCCATATAGCAGGAACAAACGGAAAAGGTTCAACAAGCAAAATTATAAACGAAATCTTAATTGAACATTTTAAAGATAAAAATATAGGTCTTTTTACAAGCCCTCATTTATTTTCTTACACTGAGCGAATTTCTATAAATAACGAAAATATAAGTGAATACATTTTCAATAAATTAACCAATGAAATTGATTTATTAGCTCAAAAAAACAATATCGAATTATCAGAATTTGAATTAATTACAGCGGTAGCTTTTTATTATTTCTATATTAAAAAAGTAAATTATGTTGTGCTAGAAGTAGGTCTTGGCGGTTTATATGATTCAACAAATGTCATAAAAAATTCAACTTCAGTTATAACCACGATTGATTTTGATCATACTGAAAGATTAGGTAAAAATATTAATGAAATTGCCGTCCAAAAAGCAGGGATAATAAAACAAAATTCAAATGTTATAGTTTCAAAAAATAATTTAGGCTATAAAGCAATTAAAAATACAGCCCAAGAAAAAAATGCCAAAATTATTGATTTAGATAATGTTAAAGTAATTTTAGAAGATAAAAACTATGCAATTATTGATAACAAAAAATTTGAATTTAATTTATTAGGCACTCATCAAGCTCAAAACTTAGCACTTGCCCTAGGAGCAATAAAATCTCTTGATTTAGATATCAAAGATGAAACCCTAAAAAATGCACTAAAAAAAGTTAATTGGCGCTTTAGATTAGAATATCATAAAGAAAAAAACATACTTATTGATGCAGGACACAACCCTTCAGGAATTAAAACTTTAAGAAATTTTTTAGATGAAAATTTCAAAAATGAGAAAAAAACGTTTATTTTTGGATGTCTTAAAAACAAAGATTACAAAGATATGCTAAAAACTTTAATTCAAAACAACGATGAATTTTATTTTTATGAATTTGATTATCCTAATGCGCTTAAGTTTGAAGAATTACCAAAAGAATACCAAATAAATAAGCTAGAAAACATCGAACAAATAAAAAAAATAATTGAAAATAAAAAAAATTTAAAAATCTTTTGCGGTTCTATATATATGCTTGGAAAAATTTTTAGCAAAATCGATATTAAATAACAAAAAATATTTTCACAAGCTTTATATATAAAAAAGGTAAAAAAAATGAAAATAAACTGCATTCAAAATTTTAGCAAAATAAATTTTGCAAAAGCCAAAGCACAAAAAACATCAACCCCTATCAAAACGCAAGCCCAACAAGATAATTTAGATATGAGCTTTATTAATATAAAAAATGCTCCTAATTTCAAAGAAGGCATGGCAATTTTAAACGATACTTTTGGCGATGAATTTTTAGATGTAGATAAAAGAATTTTTTTAACAAAATTTTGTAAAGCTTCTGATGGAAGCATAGATTTAGATGTCACATCAATGTTTTCAACTTTTGTATCCCTTTTTGGATTGTCTACACTAAGAGAAATAATAAATGCTCACGACATATTACTAGATGAAAATCAAAATTTTGACATTGATAAAGCATTTTTTATTTTAGATGGTTGTGCAAAGATGTCGAATTATTTTTCTCAAAATGACCCCAGCTCAATCGCTTTAATGAGAAGCAATTCTTTTTTAGCAAATTCTTCCATATTTAATTCACTATCAACTATTGCAGACTCAAATAAAAAAGAGGATGGCACTATAGACACTAAAAAAGCTATGCAATCTCTTGATGATTGGCTAAATTACATTACGGCCAATAAGGCAAATCTAAATTCAGAAATTATGACAATTATACAAAATAACGAAGGGGATTTAGAAGTTGTTTCAATTGACGATGTCATAAAAAAATACCCAAAATATAAAGAAGTATACGACAACGACCTTTATAGAATATTCGGCATACTTAGTTATAACTCCGAAGGACCTTTAAATTAATTATTTTCTTGGTCTTTATTTGAAGTATAAAAATATTGACAACCATTCCAAATCAAAATTTCATTTTGGGAAACTTTGCATCTACCATTTAAACAATCAAGAGTGCCATCCGGAGAAATTGAAAAATGGTTGCAATTTTGGCATATTTTTAAGGTAATTCCTTTTGTTTTTAATTTATAGGTCATATCAGCCAAAGCATCATACATTCTAAGATATGAATCTGTAATAATAAAGCGATTACCTTCTCTAAAGACAACTTTTCTCATACCGTCTTCGGAAACTAAATCTAATTTACATACAAAATCTTTTTTGCCGTTATTTGCAACAGCGTTTATAGTCGCAGAGCTTACATTTTCTTCTTCATATTCACTGTTTATTATTGAGCGCATTGTAAGAGCATTAATTAAAATCTTTAATTTTTGCCAGCTCAAACACAAAGGATATAAAATAAGCCAAAATATCTCTTTAACTTGTATTCTTGAAACATTAACAGAAACCACAAAATTAATTAATAAACATACACCCAATAACACAACAACTTTTTGCGCTACATGATTTGGCATATAAATTGATAAGAAAAGCAATAAAATATAGCTTAATAAAACAACCAAAGAATTAGGCTTTAACAAAAATAAAATAAATTCTTTAAAAGGATTGCTCTTAAATATCAAAAGAGGGAAATAATAAGCAAATAAAGAAAATTTATTTCTCCAGCTTGGGGATGAAAAATCATAATTTTTTACATCAACTGCCGTAATAATATAAGGAGAATAAATTGATTTTATGCCATTTGAAGCTAAATCAAGCGAAAATTCAAGCTCAGAATCCTTATCCTCTATTCCCACATAACCCATTTTTTCTAATACATCTGATGTTATAACAAGATTTTCGCCATCAATAAAAAACGGCAGTTCAAATAATGAACGAACAATACTATTTGTGCGATTAACATATTTTAAATAAGCACTTATTATGGATGATTTAATTCTTTTTGCAAACTGCGGATTTTCATTTGTACAAATTTTAGAACCCACTAAAACACAAGATTCACCAAGGGATTTATTAATATTTTCCAAATATTTTTCGCCAACCATACGATTTGCACCAAGAAAAACGAACGCATCAAACTTTTGTTCTTCAATCATTTTTTGTATAAACAAATTAACTGCTTTATCTTTTGAAAAATAATCCGGATTTTGAATATTGTGTATTCGAGCGCCCAGCGCAAAATCCCTTGTAGCTGATGTATCATTTTCTTCTTTTTGATAAACTACATGGACTTCATAATTTTCTTTTGCATAAGATTGACTATTTAAAACGCTCAACAATCTATCAAGATTTTTATCTTTGCAAGTTGCCCAAATAATCACACAAAGCTTGCGTTTATCAAGCATTATACTTCTTGTTTTTTCGTGCATTTCAAAATATTTTTCAATATCTCTTGCTTTAATATAGAAAAACAACTGA
>CALUZF010000012.1 GCA_944325165.1 Candidatus Gastranaerophilales bacterium | reverse complement strand
AAAGAAAACCTTAAAAAGCTTGGTGAAGAAATTAAAATCATTCAAGAAAATAACGAAATCTTAATAAAACATTCACTTGATGTTATAAATAACATATTATCTGGTATTTTAAATATAGCACAAAACGAAAAAACATCTTATAACGCAAAAGGCATCGGATGCCAAGACAGTGAATGTTTAGATATTTCATCAATCACGGAAGAAGCATAATTAAAAGGATTTAATATTATGTCACTTAATCAAACAATGAATATCTCAGTTGGCTCTATGAAAAACAATCAATACGCTCTAACGGTTGTTTCGCAAAATATTGCCAATATAAACGTAGAAGGCTATCACAGACAAAAAGTTAATTTTGTCACAAATGAATATACAACAAATTGTGAAAATGTTATTTCTACCATAAAAGGTATGAACGGTGCATCAATATCATCTCTTACAAATTATATCGATAACGGTGCATTCAACGGTTTATTAGGCTCAAATGCCGATTCAAATTATTATAATACTCTAGCTGACGCTTTAGGAGAGCTTGAAGGCATAGCTGATGATTTAGGAGATAACGGCTTAAATGCGCTTTTAAATGATTTTTACAAAGCTGCCGCAAATTTAGAACAGTTTCCAACAGATATGTCAATAAGACAACAATATGTTCTTGCAGCTCAAAATGTTTGCGAAAAATTTAACCAAATCTCTCAAAAATGCGATTCTTTACAAGAAGACAAATTTAATACAATAGGAATTGATGTTAATAATATCAACAGCTTATTAAGCCAATTAGCAGAGGCAAATGAAACACATTCAAAAAATAATCAAAGTACTGCTACGCAAGCTGAAATAAACAATATATTGGAAGAATTATCCAATTATATGGATATTACAACAACTACAAATCAAAACGGAACAGTTAATGTTTATGTTGGAAATATTGCAATTGTACAAGGTTGCGAACAAACATATACGATAGAAGCAAATTTTGATTCAACAAATCCAGATAACGCTGTTAGTTTTTCACTAAGATCAACAAAAAATCCCGATTATGTAATTGAAAACGGAGTTAATGACTCATTTAAATCAGGCTCAATGAAAGCCTACATCGACTTTTTAAATGGTTCGGGCGGAAGCTTTACAAACGTCAATGATATGAAAAACGCCATAAATAGCGCTGCTGAAGCATTTGCCAATGCTCTAAACAATATTCAAACATACGGAAGCTATGATGAAGGCGAATTCGCTGCCTGTATCGGAGCAGATGCAAACGGGGATATGATTTTAGTTGAAGCAACAGAACCTATGTTTACAACAAAAGATGGTTCTAATACATTTAATGCTTCAAATATCCAAGTTAATGCAGCTATTTTAGAAGACCCATTTTTAGTTAGTGCTGCAAGAATTGATTTATCTAAATATACAGATGAAAATGGAAACGTTGACCCCAATTGGATTCAATCGGTAGGTAATTCTGATAATGCAACCAAAATAACAGCTTTGCAAAATGAAAAAATTTGCACATATAATAACGGCAAAAACACTTGCACATTATCTGAATTTTTGACCCAAAATGCTGCAAAAACAGGTATGGACATTGCAACAATTCAAAATAAAGCAGACACAGCAAAAGATATTGCCGATATGGATGCAACAAATTATGCAAATATTGTAGGAGTTAATCTTGATGAAGAGCTTGCTGATATGATTAGATATCAAAGAGCTTTCGAGGCATCAGCAAAAATTTTCTCAACAGCCAACGATTTAATGGGCACAATCATTGGAATGGTATAAAAATAAAAAAGGATTTTTATTATGAGAGTAGCGACATCAACAATTACTAACATGGCAACAAGCTCAATGGGCAACGCTTATCAAACTTATTTAGATATTATAAATAAGATAAGCTCTAACAAGAATTTTACCAAAGTGTCTGAAAATGTTACTGACGCAACAAAAGTTCTAAAATTGAATGACCAACTTGCCCAAATGGATATTTATCAAAGCAATATTCAAGCTGCAATAAATGAGATGAATTTAGCTTATGATACGCTAGGCGCTGTTAATGATGAAATTACAGAAATAAACAGCTTAATTGTTGAAGCGTCAAATGCCACAACTACACCCGACAGCGCAAAAGCCATTGCAACAGAAATAAAAGAAAGAGTTTCCACTATCACAGATAAAATGAACACAAAATATCTTGATAACTATATATTCTCTGGAAGCTATACAGAAATTATGCCTTATACCACAGATGTGGATGGAAATATAATTTATCAAGGAAGTACTCAATTAGCAGGTGATAGAAACTTAACAATCTCTGAAGGTACAACTTTTACATACAATTTCACAGGCGAAGAAATTTTTGGAAAACAAGATGGTGTTAATGATTTCTTTTCTCAAATGAAAGAGCTTGATGAATTGTTAAATGCCGATACTCTTGATTACGATGCAATCAGAGAAAAATTAGGCGTTTTAGAAACAGCCTCAAATAATATAATACAATCACAAGGTACTGTTTCAGCTAAAGTTACAAAATTAACAACAACTCAAAATGTAAACGAAGATACAATAGTAAAATTAACAGAAGATAAAGTAAACTTAGAAGAAGTAGATATAACAAAAGCTGCAACTGATTTAGCTAGCGCACAAACTGCACTTCAAGCAAGTTATGCAATAGGAACAACAATTCTAGGAAGTGTTTCGTTATTAGATTATCTATAAAAACAAAATTAAAAAATTTACTTACCATTGTCCTCTTATTTTAAGAGGTCTTTTTTTATATTATAAACGCTAACAAGTGATTTTTCCACAAAATCAATCAAATAATATAGAAAACCACCCTTTAAAAGGGTGGTTTAAATATTTATATCAAACTAAACATTTACTAGTTTTTTTTCTTGTTCCAATTGCAATGTTATTGTTGTTACATCACAAACACAAGAAGGACCAAAATATTGAATAGCCCCAGGAAATACGTAGCAATCATTAATTGCCCATTTATCACGGTTCTTTTCTAATTCTTTAAATACAGGCCCATCTAGTTCAACAAGAGCTTTTTTAATAACAGGTTTCATTTCCCCATGACGTTTTTCCATATTCATCATCATAGTTAGAGGAACACCGCCTGCAACCCATTCACTTGCCGGTTTTGTTGTATTTTTAATTGATGATAGATATCCTGTTAAGCCGGATTGGATTAATGCAAAAGCATTGTAACCCAATGAATAACAGTAATCAGCGTCAAAATTAGATGGCATTGCACATCTTCCTTCATAACCAAAAAAATGAGCTTGAGAAGCAAATTTACCGTTATATGAACCTTGTGCTTTCATTTCTTTTAATTTTTTCTCAATCATTTCAATTAACAATTTTTCTGTTTCGATTTTTGAAACTTGAACATTGCCGTGCGGGTCTCTATCCATCAATAATTGAGCTTTAATTGCAGATGGAAGCGAATTGAATAATTTTGCACTTTGCGGTTTTAATTCAGATGTAATAATTTCATATTTTTTATCTTGAGTTGCGTCTTGATATGCACCATCTGATTCTAAATTAGCCATTAAATCATTTAATTCAGCAATCATCACTTTCATCTCTGGGATAAATTCAATTAAACCTTCAGGAATTAAAGCAATACCAAAGTTTTTACCTTGATTTCCACGAGCAGCAATAATATTTGCCATATAATTAACTATTTCTTCCAAAGATAATTTTTTAGCTTCAACTTCTTCGCCGATTAAAGTAATGTTTGGTTGAGTTTGAAGTGCAACTTCAAGACAAACATGAGAAGCGCTTCTGCCCATTAATTTAATAAAATGCCAATATTTTTTAGCAGAATTTGCGTCACGTTGGATATTTCCGATTAATTCAGCGTAAGTTTTTGTTGCTGTATCAAATCCAAATGAAATTTCAATTTGATCATTTTTTAAGTCACCATCTATTGTTTTAGGGCAACCGATAACATTAATTCCTGTATTATGTTGAGCCATCCACTCAGCCAATAAACATGCATTTGTATTTGAATCATCTCCGCCAATAATAACAATAGCGCCGATATTCAATTTTTTACAAACTTCAAGAGCTTTTTCAAATTGACTTTCTGTTTCAAGTTTTGTTCTGCCAGAGCCGATAATATCGAAACCGCCCGTATTTCTGTATTTATCCATAATTTCATCGGTTAATTCAATATATTTTCCATCAACTATGCCAGATGGACCGCCTAAAAAGCCATATAATTTATTTTCTTTATTTGCTGTTTTCAATGCATCAAATAAACCTGCTATAACGTTATGTCCACCAGGGGCTTGACCGCCGGATAGAATAACGCCGACATTTTTTTGCTCAGTTGATAAATCTTCGCCTGCTGAAGCAAATTTTGCAATTGGTTTACCATAAACATTAGGAAATAATTTTTGTATATCCTCTTTATCTCCTGTTGCGCTTGTAGTTTCGCCTAAAGATAATTTAACGGAGTTAATACCACAAGCTAATGCACCTGCCAACTTTGGCTGATAATTTAATCTTTCTTTTTGAAGAGGTGAAATTTCTCTCATCTTATATCTCCTTTTCTTTCAATGATTTTATTATCACACAAAAAATCTAAAAATGACAGAAAAGTTTATGTGTGATAATATTAAATTATGTCTATCTTAAAAATTATTGAATACGGAAACCCTATCTTAAGGGAAAAATCTAAAGAAGTTACAAAAATTTCAAAAAAAATTAAAACATTAATCATGGATATGCTGGATACTATGTACCATGCTAATGGCGTGGGTTTGGCTGCTCCTCAAGTAGGAGAAAATTTAAGAATATTTGTCATAGATGTTTCTGATCCAAGTGGCCCCATTAATCCTTTAGTTTTTGTTAACCCTAAAATTATTAAAAAATCCGGAGCAGTTAGCAGTTATGAAGGTTGTTTGAGCTTTCCTAAGGCATATACAACCGTTAGAAGATATGCTAATGTTATGGTAAAAGCTCTTGATATTAATGGTCGTCCGTTTATTAAAGAAGCTCGTGACGGCGAACTTTTAGCTCGTGCAATACAGCATGAATTTGACCATTTGGATGGAAAATTATTCATAGACCATTGCAGAAACAGATTTGTAGCAGATAATGTTCTTAAAAAATATAATTTAGCTCCGATTGAAATTGATAAATTAATTGATGAACCCGAGCTTGAAGAAGAAATAGTTGCTTGGGAGAAAGCTCATCCTAAAGAATTTGAAGAACAACAAAAAGAAATAGAAGAACTAGAAAACAAAAAAGAATAATTATGACCATAAAAATTGTATTTTTTGCAACACCTGATATAGCTCTTGAGAGTTTCAATTTTTTTATAAATTCTCCAAAGTATGAAGTTTTAGCACTTGTTACTCAAAAAGCAAAAGCAGCAAATAGGGGCAAAAAAATAACTCAAAGAAACATAACTCTAACTGCTAAAGAAAATAATATCGAAGTGTTTGAGCCCGATAGAATTTCAAAAGAGCCCGATATTATTGAAAAATTAAAAGCACTAAAGAGCGATTTTTTCATAACTTTTGCTTTTGGTCAAATTTTATCTCAAGAAGTTATAGACATCCCAAAATTTGGAATAATTAATCTTCATGCAAGCTTATTGCCCGAATATAGAGGTGCAAACCCAATCGCTCAAAGCATAATTGACGGCAAAACAAAAACAGGTATAACCACAATGAAAACAGCTCTTGAGCTTGATAGCGGTGATATTTGTCTGCAAGATGAAATTGAAATAACTCCAAATATGAATGTTATTGAATTAATGGAAATTATTTCTAAAAAAAGTCCAAAATTATTGGATGAAACCTTGGAAGGTTTATATAACAATACCCTTAAACCTTACGCTCAAGACCATTTAAGTGCAACTTTTTGTAAAAAAATGAAAAAAGAAGAAAAAGTTATTGATTGGAATATGGACTATAAAGCTCTACACAATAAAATCAGAGGAATGTATCAGCTAAATACAAATCACACAACCTTCAACAATAAAATTATTAAAATTTTAAAAACAGTTACAATTGATAATATTAAAGGGAATTTTGGCGAAATTCAATCAATCGAAAAAGATGGAATTATAGTGAGCGCTAAAAATGGAGCAATAAAAATCTTAACTCTAAAACCCGAAGGCAAAGGTGAAATGAAAGCGAGCGATTGGGCAAACGGAGCAAGAGCAAAAAAAGGAGATAAATTTATCTAATGCAATCAAGAGGAATTAGAGGAGCTATAACATTAAGCGCCAATACCAAAGAAGAAATAGAAAATGCAACAATTGAATTATTAAATTCAATGCTAAAAGAAAACAAAATCGATACCAAAGATATTGCTTTTGCTATTTTTACGCTGACGAATGATTTAAATGCGGATTTTCCCGCTAAATATGCAAGAACAAGATGTAATTTTCAAAATGTTCCTATGATGTGTTATAACGAATTAAATGTTGAAAATAGCCTAAAAATGTGCTTAAGAGTGCTTTTAAGCGTCAATACGGATAAAAAACAAGATGAAATCAAACATATTTATCTTAAAGGAGCAAGCGTTTTAAGAGAGGATTTAAAAAAATAATGTCTGAAATAATTAAAAATGAAAAAATTGAATATCCTTATTTAGAAAAACCTTTAAGTGTTTACACTTTTAAAAACGGTCATAGTGTAGTTTTTGCTTATAAAAAAAGCCCTATGATTAATATATCCTCTTGGGTTAAAACGGGCTCAATCAATGAAAATAATGAAAATAACGGCGTATCTCATTTTGTTGAACATTTACTTTTCAAAGGAACAACAAAATATAGCGCAGGCGTTTTTGATAAAACAATGGAACGCTTAGGCGGTATAATTAACGCTGCGACTTGGAAAGATTACACATTTTATTATATAAATATTCCTCAAAAACATTATAAAACAGCTCTTGAAATGCATGCTGACATGATGGTTGACGCACTTTTTCCAAGCGAAGAAATAGGCCCTGAATTTGACCCGAATGGAGCTTCGCCCAAAGAAAAAAGGGAAAGATACGTTGTAATTGAAGAAATAAGAATGGGCGAAGACAATAATTGGAGAAAGGTTTATAAAAATCTAAACAATTCAATGTATGAAAATCATCCATATAAAAGAGAGGTTATAGGCACAAAAGAAATTATTGCAAATATTTCTCAAAAAGAAATTGATAGATACTATAAAACATTTTATACCCCTCAAAATATTACAACTATTGTAGTTGGCGAATTTGATGAAGATGAAATGCTTAATCTAGTTCAAAAGAATTTCATATTCAAAGACAATTCAGATATTGAAAAATGCAAAACAGATGTTTTTGAGATGGAAAAATCAATTAAAAATCCTACTACTACAATAGATTATGCGGAAGTAAACACGGGATATTTAATGATGGGAGCACTATGCGACAGCGCTAAAAATTTAAAAGAAACAATCGCTCTTGATTTGATTTCTACAATTTTAGGGGATGGAAAAAGCTCAAGATTATATTCAGAACTAATTGAAAACTCCAAAAACCCGCATTATTATCAATTAGAAAGCTGCCATTATCAATTCAAAGACGGTGATAATTTCTTAATTGAAGCAAATTTTGACGCTGATAAAAAAGATATTGTAATTGAAGAATTAAAAACTCAACTTGATAGATTAAATTCAATTGATGAAACAGAGCTAAAAAAAGCTAAAAAAAGAGCTAAAGTTAATTTTGCACAAGAATCAGAAATGGTATCAGATATAGCAGATGCAATAGGCTATTGGATGAGTGTTTGCGAAGATATAACCCTTGCAAATAAATATCTTGATGCATTAGATGAAATTGATTGCAAATATTTAGAAGAAATTGCAAAAAAATATTTATCAAAAGAAAAACTCTCAATCAGTTTGCTTTTGCCTAAAGGAGAAAACTAATGAAACACTATAATAATAATGGAATTAATATTTTACTTGAAAAAATGCCCAAAACTCCAAGGATGAGTGTTTCTTTCTTTTTTAAAGTAAACAAAAAAGAAAAATATTATGGCATTAATTCTCTTTTGGCAAGATTACTTCTACAAGGCACTAAAAAATACAACGCAGTTGAGCTTGCACTTGCGTTTGAGAATGAATGTATTGATATTACAACAAAAGCAAAACAAGACTATATCAAACTTTCGCTTGTATTTTTAAATGAAGATTTTAATCAAGCAATGGAGCTTGTAAAAGATTTAATTTTAAATTCAACATTTGATGACTTTGAAAAAGAAGTTTTTAAAATTAAAGGTGAAATTATTTCCGATTTAGATAATCCTAAAATGAAATTAACCGACACCTTTGTAAAATCAATATTTAAAGACCATCCTTATTCTTCTACACACACAAAAATTCTTGAAGATTTAGATAAAATTAAAAAAGATGACATAATCGAAGCTCATCAAGAGCTTTTCAAAACTTTTAAATCAATAGTTGTCGTGGGTGATTATGAAAATGATGAAAAAATGATTGAATTTTTCACAGATAACTTTGATTTTATGAAATCTTATAATACAGATGATGAAATAAAAGACATATTTAAAAATACTTTAAATGAAGATGAGATAGTTAAAATAGCAAAAAATGATGCTCAACAAGCTCAAATTATTCAAGGCTGGCTTGTAGACTCTTTTAATTCTAAATTAAGTGCAAAATATGCCCTTTTAAATAATATTTTAGGTTCATCCGGCTTATCATCAAGGTTATTTGTTAATCTAAGAGATAAACAAGGGCTAGCATACACCGTAAGAAGCCAATATGAAACTCTTTTGCATAGTGCAATTTTTAATATGTACATTGGAACTGCACCAATAAATATTAAAAAATCATTGGAAGGTTTTAAACTTGAGCTTGAAAAATTGGCTCAAACACCGCCAAATGAAGAAGAAATGCAAGGTGCAAAAGAAAATATCCAAGGCAGATTAAAATATTTTACTCAAAATAATTCTCAAATAGCAGCCGTTGACGGCTACAACTTTATGATGGGTCTAGGCTTAGATTATAATGAAAAATTTATGGAAGAAATCAGACAAACAAGTGCTCAAGATGTATCAGAAATGGCAAAAAAACTTCTTAATTCGCCAAAATTGATTACAATTATAGCACCTCAAGAATTTCTTGATGAAATTTAACCTATTAAATGGTGCATTTTTTCAATTTTTGTTCTGATATATTTTTCATTATATTTATCTATTATAGGTTCAATCGGTATTCTTTCGTTAATTTCAAGACCATAACCCTTAAGACCTATAATTTTTGTCGGGTTATTTGTTAATAAATTAAATTTATTGTAATTTAAATGTCTTATGATTTGAGCGCCAATGCCATAATCCCTTAAATCCGGAGCAAAACCAAGACTAACATTTGCTTGAACAGTATCTT
This sequence comes from Candidatus Gastranaerophilales bacterium, assembly GCA_944325165.1. Lineage (GTDB taxonomy): Bacteria > Cyanobacteriota > Vampirovibrionia > Gastranaerophilales > Gastranaerophilaceae > RUG14156. The sequence goes on along the minus strand of CALUZF010000012.1, from coordinate 13,325 downwards.
GACCTTTATCTTGCAAAGCATAAGCTTTAATTTTATTAATTAAACCGATACCTCTGCCTTCTTGACCTCTCATATATATAAGCGCGCCTTTGCCATAGTCATTTATCATCTTTAGGGCGCTATGAAGCTGATAATTACAATCACATCTTAAACTATGAAAAATATCCCCTGTTAGACATTCAGAATGTACTCTAACCATTGGAATTTTATCAGAACCATCGTCTTTAACTAAAGCTACATATTCAGCGTTATTTAAAATATTTCTATAACCATAAATTGTAAATTCACCAAATTGAGTAGGTAATTTTGCGCTTGCTTCCATTTTAACAAGTGTTTCTCTTTTAATTCTATATTTAACTAAATCCGCAACGGTAATAACTTTTATATCGTTATTTTCTGCAAATTCCAATATATAATCACGTCTTGCCATATGTCCATCAGGTGTCATTATTTCACACATTACACCAGAGGGTTTTAATCCTGTTAATTTTGCTAAATCAACAGTAGCTTCAGTATGTCCTATTCTTTCTAAAACACCGCCTTGACGAGCTACGCAAGGAAATAAATGCCCAGGGCGTCTTAAATCAGAGGGTTTTGAATTTTCATTGATTAATATTTCAACCGTTTTTGCTCTATCGTAAGCTGAAATTCCTGTTGTAACTCCATATTTTTCATCAGCATCAATTGAAACAGTAAAAGCGGTTTTCATTGATTCTGTGTTTTGTTCAACCATCTGATTTAATTCCATTTTTTGAGCAATTGTTTTATCTATAGCTACGCAAATTAAGCCACGCGCATTTTGCGCCATAAAATTGATATTTTCAGGCGTTGCAAAATCAGAAGCACAAATCATATCGCCTTCATTTTCTCTATCTTCATCATCAACAACGATTACAATTTTGCCTTTTGAATAATCTATAAGCGCATCTTCAATTGAACTAAACATTTATCTTCCCTTGTCTAAAATTAAAATCCGTTTTCCTTCAAAAATTCAAGAGTAATATTGCTCTGTTTTTTTGAACAAAATTTTTGAATATATTTTGCAAATAAATCATATTCAATATTAACTATATCACCAATTTTTAAATTTTTTAAATTTGTATCATTTAAAGTTTGAGGAATTAAAGACACCTCAAATTCATTTTCTTTTACGTCTGATACAGTCAAACTCACGCCATTAACTGCAATTGAGCCTTTTTTGATAATCAAATCAGTATTACAATCAAAAACAATTCTTTTGGAAAAACCATCTTGAGTAATTTTTTTAACTTTTGAAATGCAATCAATATGTCCTGAAACAATGTGTCCATCTAATCTTGAAGATAATTTCATAGCACGCTCAAGATTAATCTCATCGCTTTTTTTTAAATTTTTTAAAGATGAAATATTAAGGGTTTCGTTCATAATATCCGCACAAAAAACATTATCATTTATCGATGTAACACTAAGACATACGCCATTTAGCGCTATTGAATCACCAAGTTTTACATCATCAAAACCAGCTTCAAAAAATATTTTTGCGCCGTTTGAATTAAATAAAATATCTCTAACTTTTGAAATTTCTTCAACAAGACCTGTAAACATAATATAAAAATAACACAAAAATAAGTTTCAATGCTTTTTTATCCTCTTTAGATATGATAGACAAAACTATCTTCAAATAGTATCATTTTACTAAAGAAAGCATGCTTATTTACGATGGAAAATCAGAATTTTAAAAACGATAATATAGAAGAAGAAAGTCTAGATAGCGAAGAATCCGTTTCAAATAAATTTAAAAGGGGTTGTAAGCTATATAATTTCAGACGTCCGGACAAATTCTCTAAAGAACACTTAAAAGCTCTTCAAGATATCCACAGAGACTTTGTCAGACATCTTGCAACAATTTTAACGGGCTATCTTCGTATGGAAGTTGAGATTGATGTAATTTCAGTCGATCAATTGACTTATGAAGAATATATCTGTTCTATGCCATCTCATGTTCAAAATATGATTTTTAAATTAAACCCCCTATCGGGAGAAATTTCTATGGGAATGAGCCCCGAGGTTTTAGCGGTTGTGCTAGATAGAATGTTAGGTGGCTCTGGCACAATTAATGACCATAACAAAGAATTAACCCAAATTGAAGAGCTTTTAACAATTAAATTTGTTGAAAAAATCATAAAAATTTTAGAAGAAGCATGGAGCACTATTCTTCCTGTTAAATCAGAATTTGTTACTTTAGCTAACGGATATCATTCAGTTCCTATCACTACATCGGGTGAAATTGTTACTTTAATTTCATTTGAAGTGAGATTAGGTCAAAAAAACTTTGGCTTGATGAATATATGTTTCCCATATCCTGTATTAGAAACAGTTTTACCAAAATTAACACCACAATATATCTATCAACATACAAATGTTACCGCAAATGAAATAGGAAAAAATGAAACCTTAGAAAAGATTAAATCGGCAGAAATTGAAATGCAGGTTATTTTAGGTAATACAAATATAGAAATTAATGATGTTTTAGACTTAAAAGTTGATGATATTATTAAACTTGACCAAAAATTAAATGAAAAATTAATAGCATGCATAAATAAAAAGAAAAAATTCTATGTTGTTCCCGGCTTAATACAAAATAAAATATGCGTAAAAATTGTAGATCAATACTTTGAAAAGGAGTAATTTTTGGATAAAGAACCTAAAAATCTTGATATATCAAAACTTGAAAGTCTTGAACGTCCTAAAAAGATAGAAAAATCAAAAACTTATAACCTTTTATTGGATGTCGAGCTTGAATTATCTGCGATTTTAGGCGAAACAGATATTTCCTTGAGAAAAGTTTTAGATATTACAAAAGGTTCAATTATAGAGCTTGACAACAAAACAATAGCTCCAATCAAACTCCTTGCAAACGGTTGCGAAGTAGCACACGGCGAAGTTGTTATTATTGAAGATAATTTTGGATTAAGAATTACTGATGTAATAAGAAAAAATCTGAGTGAGGAATAATGGAAGAAAATCAAGATAAAAAAATAGAAGTAAACGAAGAAATTATTAAAGAAATCTTCAAAATTGCAAAAGTAGACCCTCCAAAAGAAGTCACAGACGAAGCCTTACTTGATGCGATATTTAAATTAAAACAGCAAGAAATGGTTGACATTCAGCCACAATCTACATATAACCCTACATCAAATAATATATTAGTTATAGATGATATCGGAGTTGTAACTTATCAACTAAAAATTTTACTAAAGAATTTAGGATATAACGTTCAAGTTGCAAAAGATATTTTTAGCGGTTTAAATACTTTCATTAAATCTAATTATGCTTTTGTTGTAATGGATTTATTTGTTTCAACTGAACAAGAAGGCTTAACTTTATTAAATGAAACAAAAAAAATAATTACAAAAAATAATCTCGATACAAAAATTATTGTTATAACAGCCTCAAATAAAGCTGAAAATAGAGTTAAATGCCTAAACGGCGGAGCTGATATATTCCTTAAAAAAGATACAGGCTGGCAAGATAAGCTAATTGAATTAATCGAAAACTTTCATCCGGAAACAATATAGTTAATTTTTGTAAAGATATTGCTACAAAAATAAAAATTGCCAAAGAAAATTGGATATAAATTATTTTTTAATACTATAATATGAATTATGAAAGATAGTTGCATATCTGATAAAAAAATAGCATTATATCCGGGCAGTTTTGACCCTATTACAAACGGTCATTTAGACGTTCTTGAAAGAGCGAGTGTTATGTTTGATGAAGTTGTAATTGCAGTATTAAAACATCCCGAAAAAAAATCGTTCTTATCAATTGAAAAAAGAGTTGAATTGATTGAAGAAGCGATTAAAGATATGAAAAATGTCAAAGTTGCAAGTTTTGACGGTCTTACAGTTGAATATGCAAGAAAAATAGGGGCAAAGTTTTTAATCAGAGGATTAAGAACAATAACAGATTTTGAATATGAAGTTCAATTATGCCAAACAAATCAAGTTATTGCACCTGATATTGATACGGTATTTTTGTCTACAAAACCGCAGCACAACTTTATTTCATCAAGTATTGTAAGAGAGCTTGCAAATCATAAAACAGATATTTCTAAATTTGTTCCAAAAAATGTGGTAAAATATTTACAAGATGACATAAGAAAGGTTTCAAAATAAAATGGCAGAAACAGAAGCTAAAATGTTTGATTTAATTGACGCTCTGGAAGCACTTTGTGAAGAAGGCATTCCCGTATTTCCTGGTCGTTCTATAGTAGATGCTAAAAAATTATACAGCATCACAAAGGCTTTTCCGACATCAATTTCAAATGAAATACATGACGCCAGAATTATTCTTAAAAAGAAAGATGAAATTCTTCAAGAAGCTAGACTTAGAGCAGAAAGAATTATCCAAGATGCCGAAAATGAAAGATATAAACTTTTAAATGAATCAAGTTTGAATAAAGCTATGGAAGAACATGCCGAAAAATTCAGACAAACAGTTTTTGAAGAATGTCAACAAATAAAAATGGCAGCATTTAACGAAGCTCAAGAATTAAAGTTAAACGCTAAAAATGAATCTTTAAAAATGAAAGAAGATTCTCAAGAATATGCTCAACAATTACTAAACAACTTAGAACAAGACTTAAACAGACTTTATCAAGTTGTTATGAATGGTCAACAAAGACTTCAAGAGATGAGAGCTTCAGATTCAATGCAACAAATGCATGAAAATCAATAATTTAACAAAAATTAATTTAATAGCAATTTTAAATCTTCATATTACTTTTCTTAACGCAAGGAAAATTTATGAAGATTTTATTTAACAACAACATATTATCTAATTCTCAAAAAATTTCGCATAAAGGAACAAAAGATTTTCAATTTGACCCCTTTAAAACTTCAAACTACGATGTTTTTCTAAGAAGTCCGGATAATGACGGAAGCAAAATAGAAGAAGATGTGCCAATTGAAGACCAAATTTTTGACGCATGCTTTGGAGATGTTAAAGATTTAATTCCAGAAAACTATAAATATTTCTGGAAGTTAAACTACGCTCTGGCTTTTTATTTCGAAAATTTTCAAGAGATGGGAATTAAGGCGCTAAAAACAGGAATGCCTCTTGAAATAATTAATGAAGCCTTTATAGATTTTGCATACGGCGAAAAAATAGCACAAGATGTAAGAAAATACTTAACCAAAGCAAAACTTATAGATAACGAAGATGGGCTTAAAAAAATATCAAGTGCATATAATACTATTAGCAAACGCTACCCGCACTATTTAGATACAAGAGGTTTATTTTATTTATCAGCATATACATCATTAGAAAACAAAGATGATATATTGAACTTCCCATATATTTTAATTGAAGCAAGCGAACAAGATACTAAACAAGAAAAAAATTATGATTTAAATAAAATAGCTGCCTTCATAAAAAGTCTTAGTATTAAAAATGAAAACGCCTTTTTTGAAAAATTTTCTCATCTTTCAAAAAACTTTAATAACCTTAAAGACCCCGAAGATAAATTCGATGCATTTTTAAGTGTATATAACTCTTTTTCTCAAAAAGAAGAAAAACTTAAAAAATTAATAAAAGAAAATCCAAAACTAAAAGATGCAACTCCAAACGAGCTGTATTCAAAATATTTTGAAATAATCGAATATTTATATAAAGAAAATGAACAAAATTGGACAAAAGAATTAAATGAAATACTAAGCCAAATCTATGGACAAGAAGATTTCACAAAAGATGCGCAAAAAGTAATAAAACCGATGTCTGATTTATCGAGCGCAAAAGGAAAAATAGAATTTTTAGAATTAATAAACTATGAAGGTCTAACAATAGCAGAAATAAATAGACTAGCCTCTGTTCGCACTCTATACATAACTATAGGCGAGCTAAGCTTTATTTTTAATAAAAATGCAATTGTTGCAAACCTTACAACTTTAGATGATTTTGATGAAGAAAGTGCAAATGAATTTTATCAAAATTTCAAACAAACCCTAAATGCAATATACGATGAAAATAGCCCAAAACAAGAGGCAGATTTGCAAACATTTAGAAAAATTCTAAAAACATTCAACCTTAAAAATGATGATGAATTTTTTAATTTCTACCGCTCTTTAACCCAAAAACCATCAAAACAAAGCAAGAAACCTCAAACCTATAAGAAAGCAACTCCAGAAGAAATTAAGAATTTTATTTATCTTTTTAATTTTATAAGCGATGACAACTTACAAAAATATAAAAAAGACAAAAATTATCCTTTAGTTGCCGAATTAAAAAAGAAAAAAGAAAATTTTGAAAAAGTTAAAACAACTATTGAAGAAGAGTTAGCAAAAAAAGGCGCTATTGTTCAAAAAAATACAGCTATAAAAGCGTATTGCAAATATAGTGAATTATTAAAAAAATATCCCTACATTCCTGTGTTTGTAGAAAAAATATTAGCGCAAGGAACAGATGATTTTATAGAAATCGATATTGAAAAAGAGCTAAGAGCTAAATTTTCTAAATATTTTCAAAACGAGCAAATGTTAAATGCATTTTTAGCAAAAAATGATATTGAAATAAGCTCATCAAAAGAAGATATGGGTTTTTGTGAAATATATCTTGAAATTTTGGGTTTAATTTTAGATGGCAAAAAAGATAAAGAACAAGAAAAATATTACCAAAAAATACTAAATTCAGATTTCTTCAAAAATTCAAAATCAGGAATAATAAACTAAAAAAAAAAAAAAAATAAAGAAGATTTAAAAATAATTTTTGAAATAATCCTCGATGAAAAAATCTCATCAATTGAAGAAATCAACAAAATATTAAATAAATACTCAAATAAAGACAAGGAAATTTCAGCTTTCTTGGGCTATTATAAAGCACAAAATCTAGGTTTTAAAGATTTTATAAGAAAAATAGAACAACTTCAAAAAGAACTCGAAAATTCAAATATAGATATAAAAATAAATAATGACAATATTCATCTTATAAATCTTGATGATTATAACGATGGAAAAATTGGCGATTTCAAACTTGCACAACTAGCAAAAAAATTATTAAATGTACAAGATGACTATAACTTCCTCTATGGATTGCGCAACACTTTTATTGACGAAAAAGAACAACCAATAATAAGCCCAAATACAGTAGCAAGAGAAATTATGCGCTCAATCGGAGGCACATACGATAACGAATATAAAAATTTAATCAGATGTTTAGGTATCAAAAAAGAATTAAATTCAAAAACAAGCATGGGTTACATTGAATCATTAATACCAAAAGAATTGATTGATGTATTAAATTCAAAAGAAATATTTGATTTCAGACAAAACCCCTCAAACGCTTTGAATATATCTTATCATGCTAAATTAAGATTACTAGAAAGATTTATTCTGGAAGGACATGATATGGAATATCTTAATACTCAAGAAGCAAAAGACGAGATAAAAGAAGTATTAAGAACAATCTATACAAAAACACCTGTTAAAATTTATAAAGGTTCAACAAAAGAAGAAAACAGCTTTGTAACTATTAGCGAATACAAAGACGGTGCAATAAAAACTATATTTAATGTAAATGGCGATATGGGTTCAATTGTAAAAATTTAAAATATCTCAGGATGATTAGAATTTGATAAAACAATTTCTTGGTATTCATTTTTATCAAAATTTATTCCCCAATTTTTTGTGTTTAAATTTTTAAATTTTGATTTTTTCTTCTTTTTAGGTTTTTTATCTTGATTTTTTTCTAAATTTTCCATTATAGCAATACTTCCAAAGACATCTTTGATTTAGAAACGGCAACAAGCATTTTTGTATTTCCGATTTTAACAATAAAACGAGCAATTTTATCATCTTTTTCGGATAATCTGTATTTTATATCATAATTTTCAAGTTTAGGAACTTTAAAATTATAAAGAGCAAAAACATCATCGAAAATATAGCCCATAAGACTTATATTTTCATTATAAGAAACAAGCATAAAGCCTCTTTTGGGCGCTATTTCAACACTTGATAAAACATCGGGCTCGCTTTGCGTTTTAATTTGAGGTTGTTTTTGAGGTTTAATTTCTTCTTTTGTTTCTTTTATATCTTCTTTTTTGTCTAATTTATCAACTTTGACCTGTTGCGCAAAAGTTACGGATGGAATATCAATAAAACTATCTTCTTTTAAAATTTTCTGAATAATATCATATTCGCTTTCATTTTTTTTCAATGAAGCATTTCTGTCATATTTGTTTTTTAATTCTGGCTCATAACTTGATAATTCATAATTTCTCTTAACAGCAGACGTAGCAGGATCGCAAAACCCTGTTTGTTTAATATTTTTATCAAACACAAAATACTGACCATTATTTTTATTTTCTTCATTATCAGATTTAAAATCAGAAGAACAAGATGACCCCATCAATTCTGCTTTAGATTTAATAGAAGTCTTGATATTATTTTTTCTTTTTAGAAAAACAAGCATAAATAATATACCCAAAGCAAAAATTGCAAAAACTAACAATAAATCACTAAACCTTATTCCAAATTGAGCTGATTTATTTGCAAATCTATTAAATAAACCCTTATCTTCTCCTGCAATTCTTTGAATTTGATTTATTTCATCATCGAATAAAATTTCTTCATTTTGAGCTTCATTAATTTCTTCTTGAGCAATATCAGCCATTTCTGCTTCAAATTCTTGAAGCTTTTCTTCTCTGGCTTTTTGCACTTCCTGCTTTATAACATCTTCGATTTTAACAGGTTCATAAATAGGCTTTTGGATTTCTTTTTGGGCTTCTTTTTGAACAAATCTTGCAGGAAACTTCTCTTTAACTGCTTTTTTAACTAGCTCTGCTTTTTGGGATATAGAAGATTCCAAATTTTTTTTTTGAATTTGAGGTTTTAACTTTGGCTCAAGAGATTTTTGTTCATCATCCAAAACAATCTGCGCACTTTTTGGCGAAATAGAAGCAGCAGCAGAAGGATTTTTAACATTTACTCTAAAATCAATCGGTTTTGTAGTGTTAATGTTAATCTTTACATAGCCATTATTAACATCTTGCCCCGCATAAGGATAAACATTAGTTGATACACTTCTTATTTCTGTACCTTGGGCAAGTGCTTTTACTGTTTCATTTTTTGTTTCGGGAAGTAAAATATAATAGTTTAAATCACTTTTTTTAATAACTTTAACAGGTTGAGAAAAACTGTTTTTTGTATATAAATCTACGCTATAAGCACCATCTGCAGTTTTTATGAGTTCAATTTTCATTAAAGCATTTTTGTATTCAGATTCAATACCAAAAGCAAAATTATTGAAAAATAATAAAGCTAAAACTCCGCAAATAACTCTATATGTAAATTTATACACTTTATACTATCCTTTTATTTTCACAAGTTTTATATATTCATATTATAATATAAATAAGCTCCAATGTAAAAATGGTAAAGATTTTATGAATAAAATTAACAAAAACAATTTTAAATCGGGAATAGTAACAATTGTAGCTCGACCTAACGTAGGTAAATCAACTCTTTTAAATAAAATTTTAGGTCAAAAAGTGGCAATTGCTACACCTTTAAGACAAACTACAAGAAAAAATTTAAAAGGCATATATACTGATAATAACTCTCAAATTGTTTTAATAGATACCCCTGGGATACATAAGCCCATTAATGAGCTTGGAAAATATTTATCCAATCAAGCAAAAGATGCTCTTTTAGACACTGATTTAATTTTGTTTATGGTTGATGTAACAGAACCTTGCGGTCTTGGTGATAAATGGATATGGGAAAATTATTTAAAAAATACAAAAACCCCAATTCTTATAGTGTATAACAAGGTTGATTTAATTAAAAATCTTGAACAAAGAGAATTGAACACATATTCATACAAAAAAATGTTTGATTCAAATCCAGATTCAATCAAAATAAGCGCCAAAACAGGCAGAAATATTGATGATTTAATTAAAAAAATAAAAGAATACTTGCCCTATGGCGAAAAATTTTATGATGAAGATATGATTTCAGACACTAATATGCGTGAAATTGCTTCAGAAATAATAAGAGAAAAAATAATTTTAAATACGAAAGATGAAGTCCCTCATTCAATTGCAGTGATTATAGACAATTATAAAGAAGAAGAAAATATTGATAAAATCAGCGCAAAAATAATAGTTAATAATGAAAGCCAAAAAGGCATTTTAATAGGTAAACAAGGCTCTATGCTTAAAAAAATCGGAACAAGCGCCAGAAAAGAATTAGAAACAATTTTAGAAAAAAAAGTATTTTTAGAATTATTTGTCAAGGTCCAAAAAAATTGGCTAAAAGATAAAAATGCACTTAAAGAATTTGGCTTTGAATAGAGCGGATTTCAACCCCTCTCAATCTAAAGATTTAGATACAAAGTTGCACGCCAAATAGGGTAAATTTAAACCTTGCTATTGATGATTAACTCGCCCTTAAGAAGTATATTCATAATGTAAGTTACGCAATTTAGATTAAAATTTACAAAAAAATATACTTTTTGGAGGGGTTAATGAGAAGAACAGTGGATTTCAAAAGGAAGCAAAAAGTCATCGTTGTTGATGACAAATATGAACATGCTTCAGGCGTTCGAGAGTTGGTAAATTTAGAAAATGATTATGAAGTTATTGCAAATGCAGGTAATGCAAATGTTGCAATTTCATTAATTAAAAAATATCAACCCGATATCGTTTTAATGGATGTTAATATGCCAGAAATGGATGGCATTAACGCTATTGCAGAAATTCAAAAACTAAATTTAAAAACAAGAGTTATAGTACTCACTGCTTATGATGATGCGGATTTGATTTATAGAGCGATGAAAGTCGGAGCTTGCGGATATGTTCTAAAAACTATGGTTTCAGCTCAACTTATCAAAGCGCTAGATGAAGTATCAATGGGTAAAATCTATTTACCGACAGTTCTTTGCTCAAAATTCTTTGAATATTTCCAAGATTTTGAAAAGAACGGTCAAGCAAATCAAGAAGATGATAATGAAGAAAACTTACTTCATTATTTGACAAACAGAGAAGAAGAAGTTTTATCTTTACTTTTAGAAGGTGCAACATATAAAGATGTTGCAAGAGAATTGTTTATCTCTGAAACAACAGTAAAAACTCACGTAAACAATATTTTCCAAAAACTTCAAGTTAAAGAAAAAACTCAAGCTGTACTTTATGCAATTAATAAGGGCTTTAAGCCAAAAGCTAAAAAAATCGCTGTGTAGCATGCGCAAGCCGTGTGTGAAGCCGTGAAAATGGCAAGGCGTTGAGCCTTGACATTTTAGGCGTAACCGTTCGACGGCGACGTTTCAAATTCTTGCCGTAGGCGAATTTGACAGGAGCATGCGTAAGCCGATGTTCCCAAGCGGTTTGCGTTGAGCAAAACGCTGGAACATAACGACGGCGACGTAGGATAATCGAGGCTGTGAGGTGGCTTAGCCGAACAAAGCCGAGATACCCACAGGAGCAAAAAGCGCACCATCAACACAGCCACAAACCAAACCCTAAATGGTAAGTAAAAATGAACAAAACAGGAAAAAACTTTAATATTTACTTTGAAAATAAAGACTTAACCGAAAATGAAACATATTCATCCTCGATAGTTAAGTCTTTAATTCGAAGCATTTTAGAGCCTGTTATAAGCAACAATTCAAAAGCAATAATTTTTACACATCTAAAAGATTATCCTGAAACTCAAGGAACAATTAAAAGACTTGAATACTGCACAAATGCAAATCTTGTCAAAATAAGCGACTTTGAATTTTCAAAATTTGACGTTGATGAAGTTGGTTTTGTCATTTTAACATCACAAAGATATAATGCAGCATTTTTATTTAGAGAAATTGATGAAAATAAATTTGAAATTTATCTAAAATTAAATTCAAAATTAGTAAATGATGTCTATGAAACAATAAAATCAATATTTCTAATCAATTATGACGAAGAATTTTATGCTCATAAGCCCGAAAGACGGGACAACACCTTGATGAACGGGGCAATATCAAATATTCTTAAATATTTTGAAGAAACAATAAAAGAAAATGAATATAATTCAAAAATTCAAGAAAATTACAAAACAATAAACGAAACCAATACAAATTTCAGAAATGAAATATATCAAAACATAAAACAAATTGCCCATGAAATCAAAAATCAATTAAGCATTTTAGATATCTATACAAGAATTTATGAAAAGAAAACAGGCGATTTGGAAACATCAGAGCCAATAAGAAAATCAGTAAGTCTAATAAAAGCTCAAATTGAACAATTTAAAAATATTGATGTGGTAAATCTGCAAGAAAAAAATATTAAAACTATTATTCAAGATTCAATAAAAGTTTATAGCGGACTTTTAAAAGAAAAAAATAACAAATTAATTCTAATAGATGAAATGGCAGCACTTGAAGCCAATTGCTTTGTAGATGAAGAAAAATTCTCAATAGTAATAAATAACATTATCAAAAATGCACATGATTCAACTCAAAATGATGAAATAATCATAAAGTTGTCACAAATTGAAGAAAAGATTAAAATTTCAATTATAAACCACGGCGAAATGATTGAAAAAAGCCAACAAGAAAAAATATTCGAAAAAGGATATACAACCAAAAAAGATGGATGGGGAATAGGATTATCAGTTTGCAAAAAATTCATAGGTTCGCAATTCGGAACATTTGAATTAGCTAAAAGCGACGAAAAAGAAACAATTTTCACGCTGACATTACCTTTAGCGCAAACAAAATAATCAAAAAATAAGGATAGAATTATGGATTTTATAGACAACAGAACAAGAGCAATAGGAGCTATGGCGCTTGACGGTTTGCAAGAAAGAGCAAAAGCAATAAGTGCCAATACCGTTAATGTCTTAACTCCAAATTATCAAAGAAAAGAAGTATCTTTTGAGCAAAGTCTGCAAAATATTATTGCTCGCGAAAACGAAAAAGAACAAATCAGATTAAACAATTCACAAATGTATCAAAAAAACCCTAATGCCGTTTTAGAAGGGCAAAGTCCAGCTCAAATTGCATTTTTAAATACTGCTTATGAAGACGGCTATTCAATAAATGTTGAAAATGATACATCTGAGCCATTGGGTTTAAACGGGAATAATGTTAATTTAGAATCAGAAATGATGGATGAAGCCAAAAACGGTATGCAATATCAAGTTGTAGCGTCATTATTATCAAAATCATACGCTATGATGAACACTATCATCAAAGGTCAAAATCAATAACAAGGGAGAATTAGATGAGTTTTAATGTATTTGATATAGCAGCAACAGGAATGCATGCGCAACGTATTAAAATGGATACAGTTTCATCAAATATCGCCAATG
>CALUZF010000011.1 GCA_944325165.1 Candidatus Gastranaerophilales bacterium | reverse complement strand
GGCGCTGATGATGTATCTGAAGGTGTTGCAATTATGATTAAAGAAGGCGTTGACGTATCTATCACAGGTAACTCAACTAACCCAACTCGTTTCCAACATCCTGTTGCTGGTACATATAAAAAATGGGCTATTGAAAATGGAAGAAAATACTTCTCAGTAGCTTCGGGCGGTGGTACAGGAAGAACACTTCATCCAGATAACGTTGCAGCTGGACCTGCTTCTTATGGTATGACAGATACAATGGGAAGAATGCACAGTGACGCTCAATTTGCAGGTTCATCTTCAGTTCCTGCTCACGTTGAAATGATGGGCGTTATCGGCATGGGCAACAATCCAATGGTAGGTGCTACTGTTGCAGTTGCTGTTGCTGTACAAAATGCAATGACTAAGTAGTTTAGTTTTATATAAAAAAATACCCTCTTTTATAGAGGGTATTTTTATTTGTGATAAATTTATTTTGTTAGCATTTGTTTAATGCCATCAATAGATGATAAAATTCCTGTTGCTTCATAAGGCATATAAACAAATTTATTATCTTGACCTTTTGCCATTGCTTCTAGGGATTCAAGGTATTTCATTGCAATTAAATATTTATCCGGTTGACCTTGGTTGTTAAATGCGTCAGATATTCTTTTTATGGCTTCTTTTTCAGCTTCTGCTTCAACTAAACGAGCTTGAGCCATACCTTCTGCTCTTAGAATTTCTGCTTGTTTTAAACCTTCGGCTTTATTGATTGCAGCTTCCTTTTCGCCCTCTGCTTTTAGGATTGCTGAGCGTTTTAGGCCTTCTGCTTCTAGGATTGCTGCACGTCTGTCACGTTCTGCTTTCATTTGTTTTTCCATTGAAGATTGAATATCGGCAGGAGGAATAATATCTTGTAATTCAACTCTATTGACTTTTACACCCCATTTATTTGTTGCTTCATCTAAAATAGAGCGAAGCTCTACGTTAATTTTATCTCTTGAAACTAATGTTTCATCTAAATCAAGTTGACCAACAAGATTTCTTAGGGTAGTTTGGGTTAATTTTTCGATTGCCTCGGGTAGATTTTGAACCTCATATACTGCAGATTTTGGATCCATTATTTGAAAATATAATAGTGCATTAATACTTATTGTTGCGTTGTCTTTTGTGATAACGGATTGTCTTGGAAAATCGTATACTGCTTCTCTTAAGTCAATTTTTGACTTTTCTTTTATATAATAATAAGAACCACCGTCTATTCCTCTATGAGTTACTTTCCAAGAAACTCCTCTTGGAGTATCAATAATAGGAACTATGAAATTTAGTCCGGCTTGAAGAGTTTTATGGTATTTTCCAAGTCTTTCAACAATGACAACTTCTGCTTGTTGGACTATGACTATACCTTTAGCTGTAAAAGCTATTGCTAAAATAAGCAATAAAATCAGAAAAAATGACATTTGAGTCTCCTTTATAAACTAATCTATTTTTTTAACTTTCATAATAATGCTATCTATTCCTACGATTTCAACCATCTGACCTGCTTCAATTGTTGAATCTTCTATATTTCTTGCTTGCCAGCGCTCATCATAAATTGAAATTATTCCGTAGTTTTTATCTATATTTTCAACGACTTTTGCGGTTTTGCCAATGTATTTTTCTTCTATGCCTGTTTTTTCATCTTTTTTGTATAGCTTTTTTAAAAATATGGGTCTTAAACTCAAAATGAAAATTATTGATAGTACGCAAAATAATATTATTAAAAATATAATATTATCGAAAAATATTGACACAACGGCGCAAATTAGCGCAGATAGTGCAAAATTAAGAAAAAACATGCTTGGAGCGAAGATTTCTAATAGTAAAAAAATAATTCCAACACCTAAAATAATTTGCCACATAATAATCTCCTTTGAGATTAATTATATACTATTGTTCTAACTTTAAAAATAATACATTTTAATTAGATTGTCTAATTTTTCTAAGTTCATCTTTTTGAATTTTTGTTAGTTTTAGAGATTCTATTGCTTTTGTGACACCTTTTTTAAAAACCCAAGAGTGCATTTTTATTTTTTGTATATCTTTTATGCATTTGTCATAATTTTTTATTATGCAATATGATAAACACCAAGCAACTGCCATTTTTGCATAATATTGTTCATTATTAAATTTTGAAATTTTATTTAGAACATAGTCATATTCATCATCAATAAAATAGTTTAATAAAATAACAAATGCAAATCTTAATTCAAATTCTTTTTTGGAATTAAGATATTTTTCGATAGTTTCCTTGTGTTTTTTTGTTTTAAAAAATTTTAGACCCGTGCAAAATGTATCGCAAATTGCCCAATTATTAATTTTGGGAACAAATTTTTCTATATATTTAATTTGTTTTTCGTATGGCAGATTTCCGATTACCATTCCTTCCAGCATGGTGAGTTCCATAAATTCATCGTCATTTTCTAAAAAGAAAGCTTTGTAATCATTTTTTGCAATTTTTTTGGCTATTTTTCTTAAAATCGGCAAGCGCACGCCAAGAATATTATCTATATTTGGGTTTAGTTTTTGCGAAAAAAGCTTATATTTTTCATCTGATAGATTTTTTAATTCTTCTTTAATTTTATTTATCATAGTAAATCTATTATTACAACTCCATCTCTGCCTTGCGTTTCATCTCCGTAGTGAAATTTTGCTACGTAGGGAGAGTTTTTAAGATAGTCATTTATGGCATTTTTTAGCGCTCCTGTTCCATATCCATGGATAACTGTTATTTGATTTAAGCCTCTAAGGCTTGCTTTATCAAGTTTTTCATCTAAATATTCAATAGCTTCTAAAACTCTCATTCCTCTCAAATCTAGTCTTGATAATAAATTATCCGTATTATCAAAATTAACTTGGACTTTTTTTAAGTGAGGTGCCACTTTTTTATCGGTTTTAGCTAATTTTGATATGTGAATTTTTGATTTAATATTGCCAATTCTAATATCTACATTTCCTTTTTTATCTGGAAGTGAATCCAAAATAACTACTTGTTCTAGTTTTTTAACTAAAACATTTTGTCCAATTTTTAGTTCTTGTGGGTTTAATTCGATGAATTTTTCTGCTAATTTATCATCATTTGCGCTAAATTCTTCTCTTATTTGAGATTCGATTTTATTTAGTCTGTTATATGCGCGCATAGCGACTTTAAGAGATTTTTCTTTTCTTATTTCGTCTACTATTTCTTTTATTTCATCTCTTGCGCCATCAAGTTGATTTTGAAATTTCTTTTTGAAATTTTCAAGTGATTTTTTCTTGTTTTGTTTTAATTCTTTTAATTTTGTATCAAATTCTTCTTTTGTTTGCTTTGCAACGTCTAAATTTTTAGTTGCTTCTTGTTCTTTTTTAATCAAGCTTTGGTTTGTTTTTTCTATTTCAATAAAAATTTTAGAGTTTCCATTGTTTTCATCTGTTAAAATTTCTTTTGCTCTTTTTATGATAACTTCATTTAATCCTAATTGGCTTGAAATATCTATTGCATTTGATGTTCCAGACATTCCAACTATCAAGTTATATTTTGGTTTTAGAGTTGCAATGTCAAATAAAACTGTTGCATTTTCAAAATAATTATCTTCATATTTTAGAGATTTTAATTCTCCTAAGTGAGTTGTGATTATTCCTGCAGCTTGCTTTTCTTTAATATATTCTAATATTGCCCTTGATAGCGAGCTTCCTTCAATAGGATCAGTTCCAGAGCCTAATTCATCAAGTAAAATTAAGTCTTTTTCGCTAATTTTATCTAAAATATCAGCAATATTTTTTATATGGGCAGAAAACGTTGAAAAACCTTGCTCTAAACTTTGTTCTTTTGAAATATCGCAGTAAATATTTGAATATGGATAAATTTTTGCGCCAAGAGAAGGAATATGCATTCCTGCTTTTGTCATTAATACCATTAGACCTGCGCATTTAAGGCAAACTGTTTTTCCGCCTGTGTTTGAGCCTGTAATTAATAAACAGTTGTAATCTTTTCCTAAAATAAAATCGTTTGCAATAACATCTTCTTTAACTTCAATTAGCAAAGGATGCTTCATTTTTTGAATATCGATTATTTTTTCATCTGTAATTTCAGCACTCAATCCATGCAGATGAATTGAATATTTTGCTTTTGCAAAAATAGTATCCAACTTTACGATTATATTTTGATTTTGTTTAAGCTCTTTTTTGATTGATTTGAAACGGTTTGACAAAATCATTAAAATTCTATCAATTTCTGCTTTTATTTCTATTTCAATTTGTCTTAGTTTATTTGAAATTGGAACTAAACTGCTTGGTTCAATAAAATAAGTTAAATTTGTAGATGAAATATCATGGATAATTCCTTGAACTTTATTTTTGCAGCTTGCTTTTACTTGAAAAACGGGTCTATTGTCTCTAATTGTAACTACGCTATCTTGAAGATTATCAACAAAAGAATGATTTTGCAAAAGATTATTTATTGCAATTTTTAGATTTTCTTTGTTATCTTTATATGAATTTCTTAGCGATTTTAGCGTATCAGAAGCGCTATCAACAACATTCAATTCTCTATCGAAAGTTGAAAATACTTCATCTTCAAATGTTTTATCTATATAAAAATTTTTAATTATTTCATTTAGCGATTTTGCATTATCGCATTTTGAAATAAAATTTTTTGTTAGTCTTGAATTTCTAAGGTTTTTAGCAAGCTCTATAATTTCTATTGCAGTTAAAAAATTTTGTTTAAAAATTTCATCTACGTCAATAAAATCGTCTATTGGTGCTGATTGGTTGTTATCATCAATAATTTTTTTTGCTTCATCAACTAAATTAAGTTCGTATTCAATTTGGGCTTTATTTGAATATATTTCTAAGTTACGACAAGCTTCTGCGCCCAATTTTGAATTTGCATATTTTGATAGGTTTGATAAGACTTTATCAAATTCAAGCGCTATGTGATGGTCGTTTAGATTTTTAAATTTATCATCCATAACGACATTGTATCAAAAAAATAATTTTGTATTTATTGATTTATTGCTTGGCGTATTCTATCTAAGCAAGCGCTTTTTGATAGTTGCCATTCTCTTTTTGTAATTCTTATGACACTAAAACCGCAACGCTCTATTATGGCTTGTTTTTTCATATCGTTACATTTAGGTTTTATATTATCCTCAACGCCATCAATTTCAACAACAATTTTATCTATTAAAATATCAGCGCTTACAGAGCCCATTTCAACCCCTGCTAGAATTTTATTTTGCGCATTTAGAGTTGGGAATTCTTCGATTATTTCATTAAATACTTCTTTTTCAAAGTCATTTTTGAATATGTTTTTTGTTTTATTTTGATTTGTTTTTCTAACATATTCAAGATAATTTCTTAATAACCCTTCAGGAAGTTCGTTTATATCTCTTGAAATAAAATTAATAAATTTATGTCTTGCTCTTGTTATAGCCACATTAAATAGGTTTGGTTTTTGAGCAAATATCAAACTTTGAGAATGCGAATTAGGCGCAAATGTCCATGATAAAAGCATTACATCTCTTTCATCCCCTTGGAAAGTATGCGCTGTACCAACATCTATCTTATGTTTTAGAATTGTATCTCCATCAAAAACTTTTAGAATGGCTTTTTTGATTAAATCAACTTGTGCTCTGAATGGAGAAATAACGCCAATAGAAATTGGTTCATCTTTGTTTTCATCTCTATCTTTTAATATTAATTCTTGTATAGTTTTAACTATTTCTTCACATTCTGGAACATTTCTTGTAGCATCATGGTCTACTTTTCCATCTTTTACAATTCTAAGTTCTACAATTTCCCCTGTATTTATATTTGGGCTCATTATTTTGATTTTTCCGCCATAAAATTCTTTGCTTGAAAAATCAATAATCGGAGCAGGCGAGCGAAAATGTTCATCTAGTAAAACAGGAGTTGTAGAGTAATAATTTGCTAAATCAAACATTGAATTATCTCTAAAACGCCAAGTTAATTGGTATCTTTCATCGATATTATATTGAGATAAAAAGCTTTGTTCTTTTGATTTTTCAAGAAACGATAAGTGTGGTAATTGTTTATCGTCACCCACGATTATTGCTTTTTTTGCTCTGAATAAAATTGGTATACAAGAAGCTATATCACATTGTGATGCTTCATCAATAATTGCTACATCAAACATAGCAGGTTTTAGCGGTAAACTGTTTGAAATAGCATAAGTTGTAGTACACCAGCAAGGAAAAGCTGCAAGCAACGGTTTAAAATCTTCTTTTTCTAAGATTTTATTTTGCAAATTTGTTTTTCTTGAAGTTAAAGATTTTGCATGAACTGTTAATCTTCTTCTTTTTATTGCATCACAGAGGATATTTTTTAGTGCTGTTCTTCTTTTGTTTTTTAATATATCGATTGCTAATTTTTTTTGTTTTGATTTTAGGGTTTTTATTCTTCTTAAAATTTGGTGTAAATTGCCTAATGAGAAAATTTCATCTTCAACTTGTTGAAGCTTTGCTTTTTCAAGAGCTACATTTAATTCATAAGGTAGTTTTTTCAGAATTTCTTCATTTAATATTTTATGAAGATTTAAAAGCTTTTTAATTTTTCGATAATCAAAAAATAGCTTAATTTTATCTAGTAAGCTTTTTTTGTATTTATTTTCTAAATCTTCAATAGTGTTAAATATTTTTTTTGCTTCTTCTAATTGTTGGTATTTAATTTTATCGACAATTAAACTCAAATCTGCAATTGTGTCTTTAATTTGATCGTATTCGTCATAAATTTCAGTATATTTTTTTTCTAATGATAATATTGATAACGCTGTATCTTCAAGTCTTTTAATATCTTTTAAAAGCTCTTTCATATCTGATACATCAGCAACCATATTATCGTCAAAGCCGTTGTTTAGCTCAATTTTATTTGATAATAATTCTTGCAATTCAAGGCTTAATTGTCTTTGATAATTTGCTCTACCTGCTCTAAGAGCTAAATATGGAGCATTTAATTCATTAAGTCTTTGTGCTACAACATCAACTGCTTTATCCATTCTGCTTGCAACTAAAACAGTCTTTCCTGTTGCAATTAAATGAGCTGCAACATTAACAATAGTTTGGCTTTTGCCCGTCCCTGGAGGGCCATATACCGCTAAAAAGTCGTGTTCTTCAATGTTTCTTATAACATCTTCTTGTGAATCAGATAAACTTAATGGAGTTACAGGGAAAAAGTCTGATAAATCTTTGTTTTCGATTTTAACTTCGCTTTGTCCGCTTGATTCAAGAAATTCTTGATTAATTACATTTAATACAGTTTCTCTATGAACTCCAGATGGTTTTTCTGCTATTTGCATCAATTCATGCAAAACACCTGCTGTTACTGTTGGTCTTGTAGTTAAAATTACAGCTTGAGTGCGCTCTAGGGATAATGTATCAATATTAACTTTTGGTGCAGTTTGCATGTTTTCTATGGAATCAAAGTCAAAATTTCCGTTTTCAATATCTTCAATAGTTGTTTGTCTGTTATAAAAATCATTTTCATCTTGTTTTATATCAGATGTTGCGCCTATATTTAATTTTATTTCGATATTTGGAACAAGTGATTTTAGGGTTGTTAAGAACACATTTAAATCATCTTCTTTAAGCGGTAATTGAGGAACGACATCCAATAGACCCATTAGCATAGCGTCTGTTTCTTGTTCGTCTTCTCTTTGTATCAATTGAGCAATAGCACCTGTGTTTAAGGATAATACATCTTCTTGAATTGTTAATTGCAAATTTATTCCAACACGCTCTAATTTAGCTGGAGCATATAACAATGGTGTTAAAAATTCGTTATTCTTTCTTGATTTACCGTTTTTGCCAACCAAAAAAAGATATCCGTATATTAAATATTTATCTTTTTGATTCATTTCTGATTGAATCATTAATTCTGTAAGATAGCTATTTGTGCCATCTAATAATAAAGGTTCGGCAAATTTTGAAAAAACTTGCTCTTGACCGTCTAAAAATGCCCATTTATTTTCTTTATCCCCTTTTAAATTTCTAAAAGTTGATGATTTAACTTCTTCTCTAACACAGTCGTGTAAATAATTACAAATCTTTTTTATAAAGCTTCCTCTAAATGCGTTTTTAATAACCGATGGCACGGATTGCAACATAATCTAAACATCCTCTATTCTTGTATTGTAGCTATTATATCATTTTTGTTATTAATCTACAATATTATTTTGGCAATTTATATCATTTAGTTGTTTTATTTTGGTATGAAAATTTCCCCTTATAATCTTACGTATAAAATAAATCAACCAAAAAATGTTGCTAATTCTCAATCGGTTTTTAAATCTTTAGGATTTGACAGCGTTTCATTTAGTGCAAAAGTCAAAAAGCCAGAATTTAAAAATGCGCAAACTTTAGATGAAGCATTTAAATTTGGCTATCGTGAATTAGGCATTGTTGATTATTATGGTTTTGATGAAAGCCAAGTGGATAGTGTTAATTTTATTAATGAAGGTTTATATCAAGCAAAACAACTTTCAAAAACTCCGCTAAAAATGCCAAAATATATTTGCCTAAGAGATTTGAACGATGTTCAGATGTCTATGGTTTATGCAAATGGCGGTGTTTTGGAAGTGAATGACCATATTTACACGAATGAACACATTGTAGATGAAATAGATAGAATATTTGAAGAATTAATTGATAATGATGTAATTATAATTGGCGATAGTTTTTGTGTTAATCCTGTTATTTCAAGCGAAAAAATGGATGAATTTTTTAGCGAATTAATGGATGACTATTCAAATATATCTTGCGCTAAAACTTTAGATGAAAAATTAGATATCTATCATAGACTTAGGGTTTTATATGAAAAAACAACTATTTTAAATCGTTACCCTAAAGATTTGATTTTTAGAATGGTAAAAGCAGGTTGTTATGGAGAGTTTAGCCAAGATGAAATTGAAAAATTTAAAGATGATTTAGAAATAAATAAAAATTTTCTAAGTTTATTAAAGTTATTTAAAAATAAAGATAAAGTTGATTTGAATTTTGATTTTGATGCATTCAAATTTAAAACAATTTTCCATGAGCTTGGACATTTGCAAAATTATCGATTTGTTTCAACTCCTTTGGTTTGCTATTTTAATTCCCCAAAAGATTATAATCAAAAAATGTTGGAATGGCTTGAAAATGAAGTTGGTTTAAAAGCTGCATTTGAAATTTTACCCTATGCATGTATGGGAGCTCCAGAGTTCATCGCTGAAACTTATGCTAATCTTTTGATGAAAAAAGAGCTTTCAAATGAAGCTATTGCTTTATATAAAAAATACAATGGACCAAAAATAAGATTAAAAAAGGATTAATTCACTTCTCTTACGCCGTAATTAATAGTTTTTAGATTTTCTATAACAAGATAATTTTCATCTAAATCAAAATTTAATTTTGGTGCTTTAAAAAAGTATGTTGGCCCAGAACCGGACATTTGTCCTTTTAGTGAATTTAAGTATTTTAGCTCATCATATTTATTAATTAGAGTGTATTCTAGGTCGTTTTCCATATTTGATGTTGTTGTTAAACTGTCAAATGCTAAATATGCTTCTTTTGTTGAAATTTTTAAATTTTTTGGCTTAACAAGTGTTATATCAAATTCGCAAAATTCTCTATTTTCGAGCTTTTCGCCTCTATTTGTGCATAGTTTTGTACCCCCTTCAAGACAAAAATTTAAATCAGAACCAAGTTTTGAAGCTAAATTGTGAATTTGATTTTTGCTTAGAGGTCTTGAAAATAATTCATTTAATCCATATAAAACACCTGCTGCATCTGTTGAGCCACCAGCTAGACCTGCGCAAACAGGGATGTTTTTTTCAATTTCAATTTCAATTTTTGCTTTTTTATTTATTGTTTCTAAAAATAACTTTGCAGCTTTATAGCAGATATTGCTTTCATTATAAGGAATTTCCTTACTATTTCCTTTTTGTATTATTTCATCACCATCTGAAATTTGAATTGTAATATAATCAAAGAGATTTATTGCTTGCATTATACTCTTTATCGGATGAAAACCTGTTGATTCATCCTTTTTAAAAACTTTTAAATTTAAATTAATTTTTGCTGGACACTGTATTTTTATTTTTTTCATTAATTAAATTCCTCAAGTGCGATGGATAATTTTTGGATTTGTTCAATTGAGAGGTTTTCGCCTCTTGTTGTTTTATCAATATTTGCATTTTCCAGCGCTTTTTCTACTTCGATAAAACCCGCATTTAAAAGCGAATTTTTGACATTTTTTCTTCTTGCCATAAAAATTGCTTTAACTGTTCTTTTTAAAAGTTTTGTAATTTTTACTTTTGGTTCTTTATTGATTGTGAATTTCACTAACGCGCTATCAACCTTAGGAGATGGCATAAAGCAATTTTTAGGTACAATTTTAATAATTTCTGTATCACAATACATTTGAGATAATATTGATAATTGCCCATATTCTTTATTATTGCTATTTTCGTTTGCTATAATTCTTTTAGCTACTTCTAGTTGCACCATTAAGATAATTTCACTTATTCTATCTCGATTTTTATGAGTCAATTCATCGATTTCACCAAGTAAATGTACTAAAATCGGGCTTGTAATATAATAAGGAATATTCGCTATTACTTTTATTTTGTCTTTTGTAAATGGCAGTGAATTAATGTCTGTTTTTAAAATATCTTGTTCAATTAGGTAAAAATTTTTCTTATCCTTAAGGTTTTTATTTAAGATATTTATTGCCTCTTTATCAATTTCAAGAGCAATAACCTTTGAAGCGTTTTCAATCAATTGTTCTGTAACAAAACCAAGCCCAGGGCCTATTTCTAAGATTTCATCATCTTTTTTTGCGTTATCTGCAATAAATGAAATAACATTTTCATCAATTAAAAAATTTTGCCCGAGTGATTTTTTTGCTTTGAATTTTTTTGCTCTAAGTATGTAATTTAAGCTCATAGAGCTATATTAGCATAAAAATTATTAAGTTACGTAAAGTATTTTTTTAAAAAAAGTCAATTATTTAAAAAGAATATTTTTTATATATACATCAGATATACAAAAGAGAGAGGATTAAAAAAATGACCACTACACAAGCCTTAGTTATTAACACAGTAGCTATTAACAAAAATTTAGATTCACAATCAAAGGATAATGGAAAAGCTAATTTTGAATGGAGAACACCAGAAAGTTTTGATGGTTTTGGATTAACAAAAGATATTAATGATCCAAATTCTGTAGCTTATTTCTTTGCTCAATACGCTTCTGATATTAACCAAGCAGCACCATATTCAAATATACGGCTTCATGAATCTACAGGTATTTGGGATAATGAAGGATATCTAACCTTAGTGAGTGATGTAATTGAAAGAGCAGGCGAAGATAAAATTCTTTCTCAAGATGAATTGCAAACTTGGGCTGACGAAGTTGGATATACAGGCGATATTATAGATATTATGACTGCTTTAGAAGAAGTTGATAAATATATTTGCGGTGAAAATACAATGAAAATTGAGACTGTGGATTTACAAGAACCTCAAGAGGTTGAAGAAACCACTGAAGAAACTACTGAAGAAACTGAACCTGACAATGATGGCGAATCATTAGGAGATACAGTGGGTGGGGCTATTGGTGGCGTCATAGATGGTGTAGTCGGATATATTGGTGGAATTGCAAATAGTACTATAGATCTGTTTAAAAGTATTTTTGGTTTAAATTAATTATATAAATTAAATATATAAAATTGTTAAAAGACAACCTTTTTAAAAAATCTTATATTATAAAAAACACCTCTTGCAGGTGTTTTTTATTGCTCTTTTATCTAATATTTTTCATTATTATTTATGATAAAATTTGAATATGCTAAATTTACTAGAAAAAAAACAAGAAAAAAACCTATCAAAACAAAAAAAATTAAAAATAAGCGATATTGAAAAATATTATTTAAGTAATCATAATAATTCTTTAATTGGTCTTGAATATGAAAGATTAAGCCTAGATAAAAATACTTATAAAAATGCTTCTTATGAATTATTAGAAAAAATTATAAAACATTTTTGCGAGATTACTTCTTGGGATTTAATTTATGATGATAATACAATAATCGGTGCAAAATCACAAAGTGGTTCATCTATATCTTTGGAACCTGGATGTCAATTAGAGATTAGTCTTTCTCCTAAAAAAGAAATATTATTTATTGATTATGAAGCAAATAAAATTATTGATTTGCTTGATAAAATTGCAAGTGCTTATAATGTAGTATTTTTAGGTTATGGAATAAGCCCTGTAACTTGTGTTGAAAATATAACTTTATTAAATAAAAGAAGATATATTCTAATGAATGATTTTTTGCCTAAAAGACATTATGGCGAATTATCACAAAGGATGATGAGGCAAAGTGCGGGTATTCAGATTAATATTGATTATAAAGATAAGAAGGATGCATTTTTAAAGCTAAAATTTTTTAATTTAATATCTCCTTTTATGATGGGCTTATGCGCAAATAGTCCTTTTGAAAATAATATTTTATCTGACAGATATTCAAATAGAGCTCATATTTGGTGTTATACGGGTTTTGAGAGATGTAATTTATTTTATAAAAAAATATTTTCTGGCTTTTTTAAGGTTAATAATATTTTTAAAAATTATATCAATGCTATTTTAGATGTTCCTATGATATTTATTGAGCGTGATAATAAATTGATACCGCTTGATGGAAAAATTACTTTTAGAGATTTTATGAATAACGGATATTTGAATTATCAAGCTACAATGGATGATTATCTTGTTCATTCAAGCTTGTGTTTTCCTGATGTTAGATTAAAAAATTATATAGAAATAAGAAACCATGATAGCCAAGATATTAAAATGGCACTTGCACTATGTGCTTTTTATAAAGGGTTATCTAGTAGTGATATAAAAAAATCGCTATCTGAGATAAAATTTCTTAAATTTAATGATATTGAAAAGTATAATAAAAATGCTATTAAATCGGGCTTGAATTTTAAAATCAATAAAAACATTTGCGCTTGGGATGTTATAGCTATTCTTTTTAATATTTCAAAAGCTAATTTAAATACCAATGAAAAAGCTTATCTTGAGCCGATTTTAAGAAGGTTGAAATCAAGAAAAACAAATGCTGATTTGATTATTGAAGCTGATATAAAAAGCGCTGATGAAATTGTTGATATTCTTTATTAATAAATATTAAATTTTTTATAAAAATTGCCATTAAAAATACCTTTGATACAATTTTTATATGAATAAAGTTTTTTTATTGTTTAATGCCGATAGTGCCAAAAACCGTATTAATTCTTTTTTGCTTTCAAAAAGCG
This sequence comes from Candidatus Gastranaerophilales bacterium, assembly GCA_944325165.1. Lineage (GTDB taxonomy): Bacteria > Cyanobacteriota > Vampirovibrionia > Gastranaerophilales > Gastranaerophilaceae > RUG14156. The sequence continues at coordinate 10,277 of CALUZF010000011.1, read as the reverse complement.
AAATGGAAGTTATGTCTGCACAAGGAAAAATAGAAGATATACTTATACAAATAAATAATTTTTGTGCAGATGTTATATTGATTGAAAATGGTTATGAAAATTGTGAATTTGTTATAAGACAGATTAAGTCAAATTCAAAAAATCAAAATACACAGATAATTTTATTTTTAAATAAACATGAGCAATGTTCTTTTATGAATTTGGCAGATGGTTTTATTGAGTATCCTCTGAATGATGATATTTTAGTTTCAACTTTGGAGTCTCATTTTAAAATTAAAAAATCTTTAGATAGACTTTATGAAAATAATAAAGAATTATCAAGAAGTTTGTATCAATTAAATGTTTTATATAATACGAGCTCTCAATTTACAGGAACTTTAAATACATCAAAACTTTATGACATTATGATTGAAGCAATGGAAAAGACTTTAAGTTTTGATATATCAAGTGTTTTGATTTTAAATTCTGAGGGTAATCCTGTTTTTAATTTAAATACAATTCATACACCCAGCGATAATCTTGTTAATGCTTTAAAAATTCGCTCTGTTTTGAATTTTAAAAATGAATTAAAAAATGAGTCTCATCCTGTTTTTGATATTGAAAATATAGAAATTAAACAAAATATTAAGCAAACTCGCTCTAATAAAGTTTTTGGAATTGATACAATAAGCTATGATTCATTATATGCACCAATAAAAATAGGGGATGAATTTTTTGGTGTAGTTGAGCTATTTAGGCAAAATCCTTTCTTGCCCGAGGATGTGACTTGTTTTCAAGCTATAACTCATCAAGTTGCTTTGCCTTTAAGAAGTGCAAAATTATATGAAGAGATTTCAAAAACCAACAAAAAACTTGAAAAATTAGAAAAATTAAAGTCCGAATTTGTTTCAATTGTTTCTCATGAATTAAGAACACCTCTAACTCCTATCAATAATTCGCTTGAAATTGTTTTAAGTGAACAAGCAGGTACAATTTCTGATGAAGCAAAGAATTTTATTTCTATGGCAAAAAGAAATATCCAAAGACTATCAGGCATTATTGAAGATTTATTGGATTTATCAAGAATTCAGACAGGAAAACTTGATTTAAAATATAAAATATGTGATATAACATCATCTTTAGAATTACTGCAAAAAACATTTTTACAAGTAGCTAATGAAAAAAATATTAATATAAAACTTGAAATAAAAAAGAAATTACCGGAAATTTATGCTGATATAAGAAGAATTGAACAGATTTTTTCAAATCTTGTTTCAAATGCACTAAAATTTACTCCTAATAATGGTGTAATTGATGTTTGTGCTGATATTGTTGATTCTTCTGAAATAAATGTTGAAAATTTAATTTCTGTATCATCCCCAATATTTGGAAATTATATTAAAATTTCTGTATCTGACAATGGGATTGGTATTAAAAAAGAAGATATCCCTAAGATTTTTGATAAGTTTTCTCAAATCGAATCTTCTCTTAAAAGAAATAATGGTGGTGTGGGCTTAGGCTTAACGATTACAAAACAATTGATTGATTCTCATTTAGGAGCAATTGAAGTTATTTCTCAAGAATCAAAAGGGTCTACTTTTGTCGTGTATTTGCCTTTAGCAGATAATTTAAAAGTTTTTGAAATGGATTTATCACATGCTCTAATTAGTCATGACGATGTTGGTATCATCAAAATTATTTCAAAAAAAGAGTTTAATTTGATTGAAAAATTGAAAGAAAATAAACTTTTAAATTTGTCAAAATTATCAAAAGAGCTTATTTTTGACATTGGAGAATCTGAGGAATATTTTGTCTTTATTCCAAAAATATCGTATAGTTCTTTTGAGGCATATTGTTGTGCTATAGAAGATTATATAGACAAGATAAAACAAAATGAATGTGATATAATATTATCTAAGATGCATAGTGCAAAAGATGGCTTTGATGCAGTAAAGATAATGACTATTTTGACTAAGGGTTAGGAAGATGAAAAAAATTTTAATAGTTGATGATGAAAAAGATATTGTGGAAACCCTGTCTTTTATGTTAAAAGCAAAAGGTTTTGAATGTATTTGTGCTTATGATGGCGAAGAAGGCTTGTCTTTGGCAAAATCAATTAATCCAGATTTGGTTATATTGGATGTAATGATGCCAAAAATTAATGGTTATAAGATTTGTCGACTTTTAAAATTTGATAATAAATATAAAGATATTCCGATAATTATGATTACAGCAAGAAGTCAGGATGAAGATAAAATTATCGGTGAAGAAACAGGCGCAGATGAATATATAACAAAACCTTTTGAATTTTCGGAAGTTTTGGAAAAAATTAATAAATATTTAGCATAAATTGGGTATTAAAATGGATTTATTGAACGAAAATAGTTCTTTGGATAATAAAACTCTTGATAAATTAAAATATGATTTAGTAAGAGACGGTCTTGTAACGTATGATGATATTGAACATGCAAGTGAGCTTGCGATTGCTCAAAATACAAATATCGGTCAAATTTTGATAAACACACAAATGATTGATGAAGATGTTTTGATGAAGTTTTTAGAAGAAAAGCTTCATACACCTTGCGTTGATTTAGAGAATTATTCAATTGATAAAAAATGTCTTGATTTTATTACTTATCAAGATGCGATACGTTTTAAAATTTTACCTCTGTTTATTATTGAAGATACTTTAACTGTTGCTATGGCTGATCCTATGGATTTATTTTCAATAGATAAAATTATGCAAATTACAAAGAAAAATATTGACCCTGTCATAGCCTCTGAAAAAAGTATTTTGAAAAAAATTAATGAATATTATGACGTAAAAACTAAGGTTGAAGATATCAATATTGATAATTCTAAAAGCTATAATTGGCAAGAAGAATTGCATAATGATGATTTGTCTTTTGAACATATACAAGTTTTATTTAGGGCAATTTTAAAACAAGCGATAAGCCAAGATGTCCATGAATTGTATTTTGAAAATTCTCAAGAAGGATTGAGTGTTAATTTTAAAAAACCGGACAAAATTATTCAAACAGGAATAATTCCAAGCCTTTTGACAAGCTCTTTTATACAGTCTTTAAAATCAATGTCCAATCTTGATCCAAATGTTTTTGAGATACCGCAATTGGGTAAATTGAATTTTAATGTGGATAATAATGAATTGACTGCAAGTGTTAGCGCTTTTCCTACAATTGCAGGCGAGAGAATATTGATTAAAATTTATCATCCGCCGCTTTCGATGGATAAAATAAAAATCTCTCAAGATAAGATAGAACTTATCAAAAAAGCTCTTGAAAAATCCGGCATAATTTTGATTTGCGGAGCTTCTTTGTCTGGTAAAACACATTTAATTTATTCTATATTATCTAATTTGATATCAAAATCAAAAAATGTAATGACTTTAGAATCCATTGCAAAATATCGCCTAAAGGGTATTGCTCAATGTGAATTAAATGAAAATATAGGTTTTAATTTAGATAAAGCAATGAGGTTTATTGAATTTCAATCGCCGGATATTATTTATTTTGAAGGAATTACAACCAAAGAAGGTTTAGATTTTTTTACTTCATTGACTTTAAAAGATAAAACTTTAATAACAGAATTTTTGGCTGAAAATATGGATGACTTGAGAAGAAAATTTGAATATAGCGAGTTTACCATGTTTAAATCCGTTATAAGTTGCTTAATATTTATCCATGGCAAGGATAGTATTGAAGTTTTTGATAAAAAAGACCTAGAAAAATACTTGATTTAGCTATTTTAAGTAATCTGATAAAATTTGAGCAAGCTTTTTATGATTTTCTGCGTCATAATGCAAACCGTCAATTTTTGATGTCTCTAGATGGTCATTCAAATTTATAAGATGAATTTTGTATTTATCTGAGATTTTTTTATAGATTTTGAAAAGTTGTTTTGATTTTTCTATAGAGCTTTCATTAAATAATTCTGAAAAACTGCTCTTTAAGATACAATTGTTTATTTCATTTGGACATAATAGGATAATATTTATTTTTGGATTGATTAGTTTTATTAGATTTTCAAGACCCTTTTCAAAGTCCTCTATTGTGGTATTATATTGAAATTGCAGGTCATTTATTCCAATTTGAAGAATTACATCACTAATATTTTCTGTTAAATATTTATTGATTGTTTTTGTGGCATTTAATTCATCGTCATTATTGAAACATGCTCTATTGTTAGCACCTTTTTCAATAACATTAAAATTTTGTGCTAAAATGCCGCTCCATCTTTGATTTTTTGAATATCTTGAAAAATCATAAGGGTTAAAACCATAAGTATTTGAATCTCCAAAACATAAGATTTGTTTCATATTTTCTCCATGCTCTTTTTTTATTGTAAAATATTTTCATAATACATGCTATAGCTAGCATAAAATTTTTTTAGGTGTTTTATATAATTAGTTGTTGATAATTGGGGTAAAAATGCAAATTTCATCTATTAATTTAAGTTCATGTTTGGTGCGTGAAAAAAATCAGTTATTGTCTGGTAAGAAAAAGACTAATCCAATAAGCTTCAAAAGAAGTTGGAGTGAACATCAAAGCTGGGGTGTTAGAATTGATGGAGATTATCCGAGTGCCAAAATATTTGCTTTCCCTGATGCAAAAAAAGTTAGTATTGAAGTATCCGATGGTAACTCTGATAATAAAAAAATATATGAATTAGAAAAAAAACAAGATGGTGTTTTTGAAAGGAAATTTGAAAAAGGTGCAATAAAACCAAATGATGAATATAGCTTTATAATTGAGAGAAGCAACGGTTCAATAGAAAAAGTAAAAGACCCTTATAGTTTCAGACAACCAACTTTGCTTGGGCCATCTGTAGCGTATAATCAAAGTGCTTATAGATGGACTGATAGCTCTTGGTATAGTAAGACAAATGCTGATAGGATATCAAGAAGAGCATCTAAAGATAATTCATATAAAAGCTTAAAACAAGCAAAAATATATGAAATGCATATCGCAACTTTGACTAAAAAGGCTAATTTTGAAGGAGCTATTCAAGAATTGCAAAGAATTAAAGATTTTGGTTTTAATGCTATTGAGATAATGCCTGTAGAAAATACATTTTCATATAATTGGGGTTATGATGGTGTAGATAAGTTTTCGCCTGCTCAATATCTTGGCGGTGCTGACAAGTTGAAAGATTTAATCAATGCAGCGCATAATATTGGTTTAAATGTAATAATGGATATGGTTCCAAATCATATCGGTGTTGACGGCTCTCTTTTGAGAAAAACAGGACCTTATACAAGTGGTAAAGATACTCCTTGGGGTGATGCTTTTAATTATGAAGGCGAAAATTCAAAATATGTTAGAGATTATATGGTAAATGCGGCTCTAAATTGGATTCATAATTATCATTGTGATGGCTTAAGGCTCGATATGACTAAGTTTATGGATTCCGATACTGAAATGCAACAAATTGCTGCCGAAGTTAACTATCATTTTCCTGACGCTTTTTTAATTGCTGAAGATGCAAGAAGTAATATTTCTGTTAGAGGTGATGAGTATTGGCATGATTGGTGGCAACCTCATGATCAAAGAGTTACAACTCCTTTAAAACCTAACGAAGTCGGATTTGGTGAAAATGAAGATATTCATAATCAAAAAATCGATAACATACAAAATGGTAATCTAACTCTTGCTCGTCTTGGATATGATTCTGAATGGGATTTTCATTTTTATCATACAATTTCTAAATTACCTTATGGTGAAGTTGATTTAGATGGACTTGAGCGTGCAATTTTTGATTCCCAAGAGCGTGTTAAATACTCAACAAGTCATGATGAAACAGGAAATATGGATGGAACTAGGCTTGTTGCAAAATACATGGTGCCTATTTTAAATTTAAGAGAAGGTGTATACCTTGATAATAAAGACATAAAAAGAGCTAAAGATTATGTTGAATATATGAAAACTAAAAATAAAGATGTTTCTTTTGATAACGCATTGGATATGGTAAAATCCCAAAAAACACAGCAAATTTCAATGAAATTAGCTCAAATGGTGCAAGATGGAAGGCTAGATAAAATATTTAACATGCCAAGAAAAAATAATTTCTTTAATGAAGTTATTCTTCCTGAACTAGGGATTAATTCTAATTTTTCTATCAGTCCAGACAAAGTGTTGAGCGCATTTAAAGATGCAGTTAGAATATATCGAGCTATTGAGGCGCTTAGATATTTTGCACCTGGACCTGTTATGACTTTTCAAGGCGAAGAAAATATTCAAATGGCTAAATTCAATTTCTTTAGAGAATTTGATTCTATAAAAAATGAAGAATATTTATATTTGGAAAAAGGCTATCCTTATGGTTATCAAGCTTATCAAGATTCAATATTGGCAAATATGCAATATAGCAAAAGCGGACTTGAAAGAATGAAGCAATTTGAAAATCTAACAAAGGATTTAAATAGATTTAAAGAAGATAATCCTGCTTCAACTGTTGGACATGTTGTTTTGGCTGATACTGTTAAACATTATCAAAATCCAACTTTTGCAATGCATGCTAAAGATGATACTTCCAATAATGAAGTATTTATTATTAGTAATTTTTCATCTTTAGACTATCCTAGCTACGATATAGAATTTCCATCCGGCAAATGGGTTGAAATTATTAATACAAATGATGCAAAATATGGCGGTACAAACACTTGCCAAAATAATGAACCTGTCTTTGGGCTTTTAGATGGTCGTGGTCGTAAATCGAAGGTAAAAATCGCACTTCCTGCAAAATCAAGTGTTATTTTTGTAAAACAATAAATAAATATTAAGAAATGTTAACAAAATTATCCTGATTTGGCAATTTAATAAACTAAAAATACTTTATTAAAATGTAGGTTAGTTTATTTAAATTAGTGGGGTTAGTTTATGAGTTTATTAAACATTGGAACAGGGACTTATTATGGCGATGGTAGCTATGGTTCAACATTAACAGGAACATCTGGTACAGGTTATACTAGGGCTACTTCTTCAACAAATTTTAGAACAATGTCGAATAATATTGCTTCTGGATATTCATCTGATATTGAAATTATCCAAAAATATTTAAAAGACGGCAAAACTGACAAAGCAATTGAAAAATATGAAAGTTTATTTGAAGATATTAAAACAACAACAGGAAATTATAGATATTCTTTGACAGATTCAGAAGTAGAATCTATATTAAAAACTTCTTATGAAAATGTTACAGGTACATCTTTAACTGATTCAATTGAAAAGAATACTAGTGGTTCGTTTATGACAGGCTTTAAACAATCTATACCTATTTTTGGTTTGTTCTGTAATGACGTATCAGAAGCTGAAGCTTTGGCAAAAATTACAGGTGATGAAGTATCTACAAAAGATAGATTACTTGAAGTTGCTGGTTGGGCAACAGGTACTGCGCTAACATTTTTATTGGGTGGCGGCATATTTAAGTTAGCATCTAGCGCTTGTTCTGCAGCATTAGGTTGCATAAAGGGTGTTGGTATTGCCTCAAAAGTTGCTAGCGTATTTAACTTCTCATCTACAACAGGTAAAGTTGTTTCTGGTCTTGCAAAAACAGGTGTTGTTTTAGGCACTGCTGCAACAGGTGTGACTGGTTTTGCAAAAACAACTGATTTAGTTGATGAATTATCTTAGAATTTCATAAAGACGACCTCTGAATATACTAAATGACTAACAAAAATGCCCTTCTTTAAACAAGAAGGGCATTTAGTTTGAATTTTGATTTTTAAATATCGTTGTCTTTTTCTTCTAAAAGACTCTTTCTTGTTCTTAATTGTAAATATGAATCGTTTTGCGGAAGAACCATATCGCTTGTTAAAAGTATGTATATTGTCTTGCCTTTTTTAATGTTGAATTCTGTTAAAGGCATCATTTGATGTGCGCAAGCGATTAAGTATTCTTTTTGCGATTTATTTGAAGCAGTTAGAGCTTTTACTTTTTTAGGATTTTTTACATCGTTAACATACACGATTTTTTCATCTTTTGTAAATGGAACTGCTGCCATATCGTATGTTTCGCCTGAGGGTAGAGAATATTTATGGAATACTATTGATGAGCGTTCCGGTTTAGATCTCCAAGCGCTATATCCTATTTTATCAACTCTTGCATAGAATTCTGTTCCTTTCGGATACAAGAATGTTCCTTCGTTTGTGTAAACATCGTTTGGAGCAGTGAACACGTATTCATGACCAACCAAATCTTTTCTTGTTTCAACAACATTAAGAGCTGTTCCTATTAATATATTGCCCACCTCTATTACTTTTTTATTGTCATAAATTTGTACTTTATTATTTGTAGCAAAAGGAACTATTCCTAAAGTGTTTTCTGCAATAAACGTTGATTTATCAAAATCAAAAGCGTTGTCATCTTCATCATTGTTTGTTGCTGTATTATATAAATCTCTGTATATATCTTTAAATTTATCTAAGTTATTTGCAACTCTATCAAACAAAACTGCTGCCTCTGCTCTTGTTAAATCTTTATTTGGCGTAAAACTTAAAACATCTGGATGATTTACATATAATCCGTTGGCTACGTTTTTAATCCAAGCACGTCTAGCCCATAGGGGAATTTCTTTGTAGTCTTTAAAACCTGTAATATCACCAGCTACATAATCATCTTTTGTGATATTTGCAATTAAGCTCATTGTTTCATTGTGATTAATAGCAAGGTTTGGTTTAAAAGTTTTATCGGGATATCCGAAAGCCATTCTAATTTGTTCTGATAAAAGAATACTTCTTTTATTTGGTGTCAAGTTGTCAACATCTTTAAATGTTGTATTTTGCGTAACCTCTTCATTTTGTCTTTGGATAACTTTAAGAAGAGCGGTTACAAAATCGCTTCTTGTCATTGTTTCTTCGGGCTTAAATTTGTTACCGTCAATAACATAAATATATCCGTTTTGGATTGCTCTGACGATTTCTTGCCCTGCCCAATAATCGCTTCTAACATCCACTATCTCAAGTGCATTAGCAATATTTACTAATAAAATTGCTAAAGTAGCAACCAGCAGCTTTTGAAATTTTTTCATTTAGTACCTCATGAATGGTCTTTTGACAATATTATAACAAGATAATATTACACTAATTAATTATTAAAATCAATTAATTTTATTTAAAATTAAATTGTAATCTATGTTTAAACACTCTGAAGTATCGCAATTACAGCTTCTTTTGTGCCATAAACAAGGTCTGCAATTAATTTTATTTTTTATTAAGATAATGTTATTATCTTTTGGTATTAATTTTAATTCGTTAGTTGGTCCAAAAATTGCAAAAAGTTTTGTTTTTGTTGCCACTGCAACATGCATCGGTGCACTATCTACACATATTGTATAGGCTGAATTTTTCATTAAAAACGCCATTTCCATGATATTTTTTGTTTTGTTGTAATAATTTATGAAATTTTTATTTTCTGCAATTTCTTTTGTTTGGATTATTTGTTCTATTAAGTCTTTATCGTCTTTTGTTCCTAATAATATAACTTGTTTGTTTTTGTTTAATAATCCAAGTATTAAATTTTGCCAAAAGTCTAATTTTGGACATTTTAATATGTTTTTAGAAATTGACATTTTTGATACACCCGGATGAATGCAGATGTATTCATCTTTGTTTAATTTTTCATTAAGAGTAAAGTCGCCTATTATATCAATATTTGGATTTTGATATTCTGATTTTGTGATGGGTTTTACTAAATCATGATACATTTTTGCTGCATATTGGTTTTCGTTTAGCTCAACTTTTTTTGTTAATAAAAAAGAGGTTTTAGAACTATAGCCAATTCTTTCTTTTATTCCTGTTAAGAATAAAATTATTGCAACGAGAGGACTTTTTCCGCTTGAAATTATGCAGTCAAAGTTTTTAAACCAAGTATTAATAATAAAATTTAAAACATTAAAATATTTTTTAAATCCCTGTGCTTTAATATCTACGCAAATTATATCATCAATTTTATTTGTTAAATTTTTAATACTTTTTGAGCGTGGCTCAAGTGCGAGAGTTATTTTTGTATTAGGATAATCTTTTTTTATTGTGTCAATTGCAGGTAAAAATAATATTTCATCGCCTATTCCACCGTAATTTATCAATAAAATATTTTTATATTCTTTCATATTTTTATTATCTGTTTTAATTTTTTTAAGTCAATCTATTGACTTTGTAGTTTGTTGTTGGTAAATTTGATTTTGCACCTAAGTATTGCGAGCTTGGCGAGCAAAACGAGGGCAAAGGTGTGCAAGGCGCAAGCCGGTGCGATAACGAGCTTTTGTTGAAAAAGCGAGTTAAG
>CALUZF010000010.1 GCA_944325165.1 Candidatus Gastranaerophilales bacterium | reverse complement strand
CATTAGTAATTGATATATTGACTATTCTTTTTAAATTATATACACACATTTAAATACTTGTCAATATATTTACATATTAAATAGGTAAATTTATGTCTACGCAAGGGAAAAGACTTAAAAATATCAGACAAGCACTTAATTTAACCCAAGCTGAGTTTGGGGCTAGACTTAATATATCCAAGCAGTTTTATTCTAATATTGAAACAGATAGAACTTTATTAAATAATGAAAAATTGGTATTGCTATTTAAAGACTATAATGTAAATTTAAATTATCTTTTGGGTGGTATATTACCAATGTTTAATGATAAAAATAGTTTTATTGAAGATGATTTTGAGCTTCGTGTAAAAAATGTTTTAATTAAAGAAGGATTAATTCGCTCATAAAAAAAGCCCTGATAAAGGGCTTTTTAAACTTCTACATATTCTTTTAATCTTTTTGAGCGATTTGGATGGCGTAGTTTTCTTAAAGCTTTTGCTTCAATTTGTCTGATACGTTCACGAGTAACGCCGAACAATTGTCCAACTTCTTCAAGAGTTCTTTGTCTGCCATCATCCATGCCAAATCTTAATCTCAAAACATCTCTTTCACGTGGTGATAGAGAGCCTAGGACTTCTGCTAAATCTTCTCTTAATAATTCATGAGCAACTGTTTTAACAGGAGCATCAGCGTCTTTATCTTCAATGAAATCGCCAAGTCTTGAATCTTCTTCTTTGCCGATAGGAGTTTCAAGAGATAGAGGTTCTTGAGCCACTTTAATGATTTCTCTTAATTTATTAATTGAAATACCCATTTCTGCTGACAATTCTTCTTCAGATGGTTTTCTTGCAAGCTCTTGAGCTAATTTTCTTGTAACTTTTTTAAGTTTGTTGATTGTTTCAACCATGTGAACAGGTATTCTGATTGTTCTTGCTTGATCAGCTATTGCACGAGTAATTGCTTGTCTAATCCACCATGTTGCATAAGTTGAGAATTTATAACCTCTTTCGTGGTCAAATTTTTCTGCTGCTCTAATTAAGCCAAGGTTGCCTTCTTGGATTAAATCCAAGAACAACATGCCACGTCCAACATATTTTTTAGCAATTGAAACAACAAGTCTTAAGTTTGCTTGTACAAGTTTTCTTTTTGCAATAGCACCGCTATTTCCGCCTGCTAATATTTTTCTTGCTAAATCTATTTCTTCATCAGCAGTTAAAAGTTTTATTCTTCCAATTTCTCTTAGATACATTCTGACAGGGTCATCAACGGAAATTCCACGAGGGATTGAAATATCATTTTCATCTTGATTATCTTCGTCGTCACCATTGTCAAAAAAAGTAGATACAGATGATGTTTCAACTGTAGTTACACCTTGGGTTCTCATGATGTTAGAGATATTATCAGTTTCAAGGCCTGTTGATTCAAAGTATTCATCTTCTTCTATCATTTCTGATTTATCTAAAACACTGATTGTTGAACTTTCAGGATTTCTTTTTCTGCTCATTAATTTATTCTCCAATCTTTATTGATTTTATTTCTTAAATATCTTTGCTGAAATTTGAAGTTTTTCTTCCGCTGATAAATTTTCATCTTTCAACATTTTCTTTAGTTTTTCTTTTTCTTGTTGTTCATTTATTTTTTTTAATCTTGATATAGTTTCGTCAATCGCCTTTTTATAGTCCTCAAGGGATAGGTTGTTAAATTCATGCGAAGAAAATATATTGTCTGATATTTTTTTTTGAACATTCTGTACATTATAAAACTCGAGAAAAAGTTTTTTTGCTAATTCATCAACATTATTTACTTCGTTAAAATATTTGTCAATGGATTCTAAAATCCTTGCATTATCCTCGTTTTGGCATTTATAGTCTTTTATTTTGTCTATAAAATATTTTTGTTTATCATTAATGTCGGCTACAAAAGCGAGTTTTAGCAGATTTTCTTCCATTAATTCATATTGATTATCACTGTTTATTTGTGTAACTTTTCTTAAATTTAAATGATTTTCGTCTTCTACTTCCAAAACATCAAATTCTTGATTTTGTTTATTTTGAATTTGTGCCTTTAAATTAGCTTGAGAAACATCTAATTTATAAGAAGCTACTTTAATATATTCGTCCAAAATTACAGGATTTTTAATCTGATACAAAATATCAGCAATTTGTAGTACATATTTGCTTTTATCTTGTGCTGATAATTTTTCTCCTTTTATATCTGAATATATCTGATTTAGTTGATAATCAAGTAATAATGGCGCATTTGCCACTTTTTTTAAATACTCTTCACCTCCAAACTCTCTTATAAACTCGTCAGGGTCTTTTCCCTCTATCTCTTGTACGACACGTATTTCACATACATTGTCGTTATTATCTCTAAAATTAGAATCAAATTGTTTTATATCGCCTAATGCGCTAAATATGTTTTTTATAACTTCAGCGCCATGCTCGATTGCTTTTTTGCCTGCTGAATCAGTATCAAAAGCAAGATATATTCTTCTTGAAGGTGTATATCTGCTAATTAATTTGATATGCTGCGGAGTTAGTGCAGTACCACATGTGGCAACTGCATTTTCAACACCTCCTAGATGAGCGGAAATTACATCAAAATAGCCTTCCATAAATATAATGCTGTCATTTTGAATAATCGCTTCTTTTGCTCTATTTAAACCAAATAATACTGAGCTTTTATTATATATAATGCTTTCAGGGGAATTTATGTATTTTGGCATTTGACCATCTATAATAGCTCGAGCGCCGAAAGCAATAGTGTTTGAGTTAATGTCTTTTATGGGGATGATTATTCTATTTTTGAATCTGTCAAAATAATTACCGTCTTTTTCATATATTAACCCTGCCTTTGAGAGTTCATCAATCGTAAAACCAAGATTTGTTAAATAATTTTTTAGCTCAAAATTGCCTTTTGGAGCAAGTCCAAGTGAAAATTTTGAAATAGCAACTTCGTTTATTCCTCTTTTTTCTAGGTATTCAAGTGCTTTTTGGTTTGATTCAAGATTTTGTTTGAAAAATTTTGTAGCAAGCTCCATAGCATCATACAGGCGCTCTTTTTCTTGTTTATTATGAATTGCATTTTTAGAGTTTGTCTTTGGTAATTCTATTCCAAGCTGAGCTGCTTGTTCTTCAATCATTTCAGAAAATGTTTGGTTATTTATTTTCATAAGAAAAGTGAAAACATCTCCGCCTTCGCCACATCCGAAGCATTTAAAAATTTGTTTATCGGGGGTTACTACAAATGATGGTGTTTTTTCATTATGAAAAGGACATAATCCTTGAAAATTTCTTCCTGTTTTTTTAAGCACAACAAATTTGGATACAACATCTACTATATCCAATCTATCCTTTATTTGTTCGACTGCTTGCTGATAAGAAATTTCCGACATTATTCTTTTGATAAACTCTATTCTTATATGGTATAACACCTAATTGGCATGACTTGAAGAGTATTTTTCAAAAAAGTTTAAAAAAGTTTACAAGCATGGTTGTTTGTGTTTAAATCTTTCTAAGATTAGTGGCGAAAATGAATAAAGTTTTATCTAATGATATTGTTAAATATTTAGAAGAAAGACTGAAAAATTGTCAGAATAATTATGCTGATTTATTGAACGATTTAAAGAAAAAATATCGTGCGCTTGATTTTGCTTTGATTTGTAATTATATTCTTGAAAATAAAGCTGATGAAAAGCTTTTAAATCAAACAATTCGAGTTATTATTTCCAATAAATATATTGATAATTTTGATTCAATTTTAAAATTTTTAGATAAAACACAAAATGTTGAGCTTAAAGTTCTTGCGATTAAGGCTTTATCATTTTATAAGAATACCAAGGCAGTTCCAATTCTTTTAAAATGTTTAAAGGATAAAAATTCTAATTATAAAGTTAGATTTAGCGCTGCTGATGCTTTGGGTAAAATTGGCGATAAAAATGCGTTTGATGCATTGAAAGCAATTGCTGTTGATGAGGATGAAAAATCTTCTTATGTAAAAGAATCGGCTGTTGTTGCTCTTGGTAATTTGGGAGATAGCCGTGCATTAGATGTTTTTTCTTCAATTTTATCAAGCAAGCAAATGTTCTTGGAAAAATTTACTTTCTTAAAAGAAAGAGTTGTTGAAGCTATTTCAAAATTGGACGTTAAAAAAGATGAAAGAGCAATAGAGATTTTAAAAAAGACACTTTTGGAATCTTCTCCAAGCTTGAGAATAGGTGCTATTGAAGCAATCATGAATATTGAATCAAAAGAAAGTTATGATTTAATTTACGATAGACTTTTATATGATGATGATTTAGAGGTTAGAAAAAATGCTCTAATTGCTTTATATAACATTAGCGATAGAAAAGTTTTGGATAATGTAATTATTGGCGATTTCCCTTTTGAAATAAAAGAGGTTGCCAAAGATTTAATTTTTGAATATGAGGATGACAATGAATAAGGCAATAGTATTATTATCAGGCGGGTTGGATAGTTTTGTTGCGCTTGATATTGCTTGTAAAAAATACAATGTGGTTATGGCTCTAACGTTCGATTATGGGCAAAAGGCTTTTAGTGAAGAATGTATTGCTTCAAAAAAAATAGCCGACAAATATAATATAGAACATAAAATAATCAAACTTGAATTTTTAAAAGAAATTACAAAAAATTCACTAACTGATGAAAAACAAACTAATTTTAATGAATTAAAATCAGTTTGGGTGCCGAACAGAAATGGATTGTTTTTGAATATTGCAGCTTGTTTTTGTGATAGTCAAGATATCGATTATATCGTATTTGGTGCAAATAAAGAAGAAGGTAGAGATTTTACTGACAATAGAAAAGAATATAATGAAATTTCAAATGAATATTTTATGTATTCAACAATGAAGCATCCTAAAGTTATTGCGCCATGTTGTGATATGGATAAAGTTGATTTGGTCAATTATATGATAGATAATAATTTATCCTTTGAATTAATTAAAAGCTGTTATGAAAATATAAAAAATACAGGAAAGAAGCATTGTTCAAATTGCATGTCTTGTAAATTATTGTATAATGCAATAAAAAATAGCAAAAAACCTAATTTAGTTGAGGAGATTTTTTAATTATGCAAACATTATTTATTGAAAAAGAAATAAAATATATCGGTTCGCAATTGGCTCCTCATTGGATTTATAAGAATTTTCATATTCAAGGAGATGCTATTGTTGCCTTTATTGGTGAAGTTGATGTTAAACTTGGTGAAATGGTTGATATTGAAGATGTTATTAATAATGAACCTATTTATTCAAAAAAAATGTTAAATTTTATTATTGAGAATTTTAATTCTTCTTTGGAACAAATGGTTTGGATACAAAGACTTTTTATTGCTATAATAAAAGAAGTTATTGAGGATTATGGCGTTATTGTTAAAAGGGATGGAGATGATTTATTTTATGATAATCGAAAATTATCTGTTTCGATTGCAACAAAAACTATAACTTCTTGCCTTATCCATACTGCATTGAATATAATTAAAGAAGGAGCTCCTATTCCAGTTTCCGATTTGAGTGAAATTGGTATAGTTGATGTCAGAGAGTTTGCACAAAAAATTATGAAAAAATTCAGCGATGAAGCCCAAAGTATAAAAATGGCAACTTATAAAGTAAGAGGTGTAATTTAGAAATGGATTTTGATTCTTCAAGCTATTTGGCGTATAAGAAAAGTAAAATTCAAAGGGAAATTGAAAAAGATAAAAAGCCTATTTCAAGATTTAGCTTTTTATTACAGTTGTTTGTTGCCACTTTTATAATTATATTTATTATTATCGTTGTAAGTATAATGAAATATTCTTCAAAAGTTGATATTGAATATGCGCAAGGAGAATTGCAGCTTTCAGAAGGGGTTACTAATAATATTTCAAATTATGATAATAATACTTCTGATGAGCCACAAAGAAAAATCGATAAAAGACTTATACTAATTCAACAGGAGGAAAATGCTCCAAGCGAAGCAAGAATTATTGAAAAATCTCCTCTTCAGCAAGAAGTAATTTCTCAAACACATATTGAAAATAATAAAAAAATTGAAAAAGAAGAAGAAATTGCTTCAATGAATAAAGAGAAAGATTCAAAAATAGCTTCAATAATTGAAGAAGTAAAACTGCAAAACAAAGTTCCTGTAGAAGAGGTTTCTCAAGATAGCAATGTTGTCGTTATGTCAAAAGTTTTGATTGGCAGATATAATACTTTTGAAGAAGCTCAAGTATTACAAACTCAAATAAAAGCAAAAAATTCTTCTTTGCAGCCTTTTGTTAGAAAAGTAGGCAATGTATTTAGCGTTCAAATGGGTTCTTATCAAGATTTTTCAATAGCTAAAAAACATGCCCAAACATTAAGAAGCCAAGGCTTTGATGTTTGGATTTATCAACAATAATTTTTTATATAAAAAATTGAAGCGCCTTAGTTTTAAGGCGCTTCTTTAATCTAACTGTTGATTTAATTATTTTTTATCTTTTTCATCATCATTAGTATTTGTAGCTTTTGTTGCTTCATCTAAATCAACTTTAGCTGCTGCTGACATGATGCTTGAAGTTTGATCAACTGTGTTGTCTGATACTTTTGAAGTTTTAGAAATTTCAACTTGTTCCTTTGGAATTTTGATTACATTGATGTATGAATCAATGTTTTCATCATCAGGATTTACATCTGGAACTTCAGGGCAGTTTTCTTCAACTACTACATCTTTATCTACATCAACTGTAACAACTGTATCTACATCAACATCAGTTGAAGTTTTATCGTAAACTAATGTGAAGTCAGATGGTTTTCCATCGTTATCAAATGTGATTGTATGTTTTTTATCTGTTGTTTCAGTAGTTGTTGTAGTTGTTTCTGTGGTTGTTGTAGTTGTTGTAGTTGTTGTAGTTGTTTTGTTATCTTCTTCAACAACATCAACATCAACATCAACATCAACATCTGTTTGAACATCTTTATCAATTACTGTAGAAGTTGAATCATAGTTTTTAATGTATTCAAAACCATCTGGTCCAGGATCATAACCTTTATTAGGGTCTAGGTTAAATCCGCCTTGGTCTTTAACTGTAATTGTTGGAAGACCGCCATCTTGAGTATCTTTACCAGCGATAAATTGATTGCTTTCTGTTAGGGTTAATTTATCTGTGTAGATATTTGTGATTGCAACTTTACCATCTTGAGCGTGAAGATGAACTTCAGGACCTTCGCCTTTATCAATTTGTTCATCCCAAACTTCGTTCTTGGCAACCAATTCAAGACCTGCATCTGCATTGTCTGCATTTTTAACAGTTAATGTAATACTACCGTTATCGTTATTTACAGGAGTTGTTTTGTCAACTTGAGTATTAACGATTAATTTTGTTTGATTGATATCAAGAACTGTATCAGGAGTTGTTTTATCTGTTACAGAACCTTCGTAGTTAACGCTTTGAGGGAATGTTTTAGCTGCAGCTGCAACATCTTGTTTTGCTGTACCTGTAACATCTTTTGTTGTAACATTACCTTTTGCGTTGATTTTTGTAACTGTATCTTTTGCGTCAGCTGTTGCTGATTTAATTGTTAAGTTATTCATAATAACATCGCCACCTTCTTGAGTTGTTGTGATGTTATTATTTTTAGATTCTAGAGATGAATTTACAAATTGTATATCACCTTTTGTTGTGAAGTTATTTGCTTTGCCTGCGATATAATCAACATTAACTGATTTTAGTGAATCTTCGCTTGTGAAGTTATTGCTTCCTGCAGCGTTGAATGTTAATCTTTCGCCGTATGTTAAAGTTGGCATTGTTGTTTTTTCTGCGTTAATATCGCCTGCTAGTGAAACAACGTTCATATTAGCACCTGATGTTAAGTTTGATGAGTTATCGATATTAACATTTTGTGCACCTTGTTTTCCAAATGTAATTGTTTCATAAGCTGTAACATTTAAATCTTTGCCTGCAATTACATTAGACTCATCTTTAATATTTACAGAGCCTTTTGAAGCTGTAAGATTAATGTTTTCTTTTGTAGTTTTTAGGCTTGAATTATTTACATTAACATCTTTTTTATCTGAAGTTAAAGTAATGTTTTCATTTGCTGTAACATTTGTTTTATTAATTGCATTAACGTTGCCTTGAGTTGATTTAACATCTAAGTTGTCTGCATTTGCAGTGTTGAAACTTAAATTATATTTAATTCCATCAACTGTGCCATCATCTTTAAGAGTTCCGTCAGCATTTCTGTCAAATTTTAATGAATATGCAGCAACTTTCATTGAAGCGTTATCTAATGTGAAATCGCCGTTTGTTTCAAGTGTTACATCTTTTGATACAGAACCATCCTTCATTGGAGAGAATGTTGTATTGTTTGCTATTGTAACATTGTTTGTTCCTGTTGTTCCGTCATTATAGAATTTGATTTCTTTATATGCTAGACCGGCATTATCAATTTTTGTATTTGAACCTTGAACTGATAATTTATCGCCTGCAAGAACTAATGATTGATTTTGTCCGTTTTCATCTAAATCGCTTGAAATAACGATGTTACCTGCAAGGCTGTTATCTGAATAGATTGATTTAACATCAACATCGCCTGAAGCTACGATAATAGAATTATGAGAATTTATATCTCCTGATGAAACTAAACTTGTATTTTTGATTTTTGAAGAATCAAGTGCATTTTCTGCTTTAACTAATGAATTTGTTAAAGTGATACCTTCACCTGATTGAATATCAGCATTACCTTGTGCAATTGCTGTTGTATTATCAATTTTTACTTGATCGTTTGCATAGATTCTTACTGAACCTGCATTTGCGTCATTAGGAGTACCATCTTTAGCACCTGCTGTATGAATTAATGAATCTTTAATATTTACGTTTTTGCCAGCGCTTAGAAGTACTTCGCCGCCGTTTTGTTTTTCTGTATTATATACAATACCGTCTTTTTCGATACTTGTGTTAACTGTTTCTAAACGAGTATTTTCAAGTGAAACATCTCCTGGTGCAACAATCATTATGTCGCCATTTTCTTTGTTAACAAGTTTTGTACCTTTAACAACGGTGTTGCTGATTTTAACGTTTGAATCAGCTGAATTTGATTTATTTACAATATGGATATCTCCTGATTGAATTGCAGGTTGATCTGCTTTAAGTCCGGAGTTATCCATTTCAATTGTTCTTGTAACATCTTTTGTATCTTCTGCTACTTCGTAGCCGTCTGCATATCCGTTTGCAAGATATGTAAATGTAACACCATCAGCAGTAACTAATCTTACGTTTGATAGTGAGTAATTATTATTAGGTGTAACATAGTTAAAGTTTTCACCTGTTTTAATTAATGAGTCTTTATATTTAATATTATCTGCAACTATTGCAACTGATTTATTTGGGTTGGCACTTGAGATGTTGCCGTCTTTATCAAAGTGAGCAAAAGTTGTACCATCTAATGTGATTTGAGATTGACCTGGAACTACCTTAATACCTGCTTTTTCAAATTCTTGAGTGTAATTTGAATCAAAGTAGATATCTCCATAGTTTCTGCCTTCTCCGTTAACAGCTGCTGTTGGAGAAAATTTATTTAATACGCCTGTTTGATATTTTTGAAGCTCAGCATCTGTCATGCCTTTAAGGTTTTTTGCTCCTTTAATATCAAAAGTTGAAGCTGTAAATGAATTTAAGTCAACTGTTGAGCCTGGGCCAAACATAATACCTGCAGGGTTGATAAGAATAACTTTGCTTGTAGCTGCAAAAGATGAACAATCGCCACCACCTGCACAAGAATTTGTTAATTTACCTAGGATTTGCGATTCATTTCCGCCTAAAACACGGTTAATAATTGTTTGTGATAGACCGGAAAAACCAAAATCTACTTGTTGATTTTTACCTACGTTAAAATTGTTCCAATCAACTTGACCTACTGCACCGTTGACGCCAGATGTGATATCTACATCTAATCTTGTGTCGTTACCAGAAATGCCTACATTTCCTGTGTTACCAATAACATCAGCACCCGTAACAGCCATAGCTGCACCAGACAACGATAGAAAAGCTAACATAGCAGTAAATGCTGTTAATTTTCTTTTGAATTGACTCATTATATGGTTCCCTTTCATAAAATAATTTGTTTATCCATATGCTTATACATGTAATAAAAACCACATACAAGCTAAATTTTTGCATAAATGATACTCAACTTAATAAAAATTTACATTTTTCTATTCTTTTCTTTATTTTACCAAAGAAAAAAATTATTTTTTTAAATGATATAAAAAATATATATTCAATTATGTATAAAATTAATAAAAATTAACAAACATGCAAAAAAAATAATTTATATTCTTTTTATAGTAAGATAAAAATCATCAATATAATTTATTGTTATATGACATTTAATGTTATATGATAGTATTGCACACTAGTATATGTGCGTGGTTCCACAGTATAAATAAGGAATTTAAGAAAAGTGCATAGTAAAAGTAAAATTGGCAAGTTGAGAATAGGCTCAATTGTATTTGCTACTTGTATTGTTTTAGGAACAGGTTATGCTTTTGCAGGTCCTGAAGGCGGTATCGGTATTAATCCGATGTTCGGTAATTTTGATGCTGGTGTAATTGACCAAACTAATTTACGCCAAATCAAAGATTATGAGCAAAGAATTAGAGATGACCGCGAAGAAGAGCATCTTGAACAAGATATCCAGATGAATCGCGAAATGAAAGACAAAATGAAAGATCTTCCAAATAAGGAAGTAAGTTTTATTTTGAATTCTATTCATATCACAGGTAACACAGAATATACAGAAGAACAATTAATGAATCTTATCTGTCAAAGAGTTGGTGATGAAGTTACTATCAACGATTTGATTGGTATGGCAAATGCGATTACAGAATTTTACCAAAAGAATGGTTATATCTCTACAACAGCATATTTACCTCCTCAAAAAGTTGAAGATGGTAACGTAGAAATTGTTGTAATGGAAGGTAAATACGGTAATATTACCATTGAAGGTAATAAATGGGCAAGAAAAAAATACTTAAGCGCAACTTTCTTAAAGGATAAAAATATACAAGAAGATAAAGTGTTAAATGTTGCAGATATTCAAGAATCTTTACGTGAATTAAATGCAACAGATTATATTAAGGGTGCTGTTGCTCTACAAGATAATGAAGATTCAGAACAATACACTGATTTAACTTTAAATGTGAAAGATAGATTTCCTATTGACTTTGACTTCCGTTTTGATAACCAAGGCAGAAGCGCTGTTGGTCTTAATCGTTTCGTAATCTTTGCCGGAATGAGTAACTTGACAGGTTTTGGTGATCAATTATTGTCTACAACTTCAATAGCAAGAAGCTCTATTGGTCAAGGTGTTTTCTATTCAGTTCCTATAGGTCGTCATGAAACAAAATTAAATATTGGTTATTCTTATTCTGGTACAGAACTAGATAGAGGTCCTCTAAAAGATTTTGATGTTGAAGGTAAATCACATAGTTTTTATGTAGATTTATCAAGAAGGTTGATTAAAACAGAAAACTATAAATTATATGGCGATATCGCATTTGATATGAGAAATACTGAAACTACTTTGCGTGGCATTGATTTATATAGTTACAGAACAAGATCAATCAAATTTAATTTAACAAACGTAAAGGACGATTTTTACGGTAAATGGTTTGCTAATTTAGGCGTTGCAAAAGGTATAGATGTATTTGGTGCAACAAACGATTATTTTGGTGTTTATGATAGACATACACCTACAAATAAAATGGTTAAATTGCAAGCATCAGTTGCTCGTCTACAAGTATTGCCTTGGAGAATGATGGGTATATTTACTGCGAATGGTCAATGGACAAACAGAAATGTTTGGTATTCTGATAAAATGCAAATTGGTGGTATATCATCAGTTAGAGGTTTTGAAGAAGGTTACTTCTTAAGAGACTATGGTGCAACTGCTTCATTAGAGCTCAGAGCTCCAATACCATTCTTGAATAAACTTCCTGATAAACTTAGATTTATTGATGATTCAATAAGATTGGCAGCATTCTGTGATGCAGGTTGGTTTGGTGATTACGCTCATGGTGTAGGCTCTGATTTTGTAATGAGCGTCGGTGGTGGTCTTGTTCTTAAGATGACAAGATACTTATCTGGTAACGTTTATATAGGTGTTCCTATTGTTAATAGACCAGATGATGCTTCAAGCTTAAGAGTTCACTTTATGATTACATCAAATATCTTATAGAGATTTCATAATAATTAAAAATCCTGCTTTAAAAAAGCAGGATTTTTATATTTGTAAATCTGTTAGTTGTGTTTAAAATAAACTATCGATTATTTATTATAAATGATATAATTGGGTTTAAACGTATTTTTTAATCCAACGAGAATACTAATTATACAAGTCCTAATCTATTTAAAAAATAAATTTCTGCAGCCTATTTTGAGCTTTTAAAATAAATTTTTTAAATCGGATTATTGTTGGTATGCTTGGAATAGAGGTAGGTATAAAGCTAAACCTAATATTGCAACCAATATACCAATACCAACCATAAGCATAGGCTCAATTAGTTTTGTAAAGTTATCTATGGTTGCGTCTAATTCTTTATCAATGTATGTTACGCAGTGATATAAAGAATCACCCAATCTACCTGATTGTTCACCTGTTGCTATCATAAATGTCATCATTGTCGGTACTTGGTTTGCATTTTTTAATGCTGTTGATAAATGCATACCTTGTTGTACTTTGACTGCAGCATCCATAATAGTTGTTTTAAGTAGATAGTTATCCATAGTAAGATTTGCTAAAAATAGGCAATCTACAATTGGTATACCTGCTTCGTATGAAACTTGCAAAACTGCAATAAAATTTGAAAAATTAGAATATTTGAGCATTTTTGATAATATTGGCACATGTAAAACTATTCCATCAATTCTGTTTCTAATTGAGGGTTGTTTGTATAATGTTGTTAAAATGAATATTGTTATAGCTGTTCCTAATAAACATGCGATCCAATATTGTTTCATAAATGTACCAGCATTCATACAGAATTGTGTTATAGGCGGTAATTCTTTACCTAAATTGTTAAACATTTCTTGGAATGCAGGGAATACAAATATTAGCATGATTAAAACCGCTACTATAGCCAAAAGAACAACTATTGTAGGATATACTAAAGCGCCGATGACTTTTCCTTTAACAGCGTCTTGTTTTTTTAAAAGCTCTAACATACGAGTTAAGGTTTTATCTAATTCCCCTGAGTCTTCACCGGCTTTTACAAGACCTATATATACTCTTCCGAATATTTCCCTATATTTTTCAAGAGTTTCACCAAGTGTAGTACCACCTATGATTTCTTTTCTAAAACTGTGAGTTATAGTTCTAACTCTTGCAGAATCCGAATTTTGCTCAATAAAAAGCAGAGCTTCAATAATTGGAATACCTGTTGAAGTGAGCATTTCAAGAGTTGACGTAAAATCAATTTTTTCTTTTAGGCTTAGTGCTGTAATTTTGCCCATATTTTTTATGGATGACAAGCCACTTTTTTTTGTTTCAATAGCGTCTATATCCATAATAGAGGTAGGAAGCAAGTTCATTTGGCGAATTTTTCTGCGCGCTTCAGACACATCACGTGCTTCAATCCTTCCCGTAACGGTTATTTTGTTGTCTTTTAATGCTGTATAATTAAAAGTAGCCATTCTATTCGCCTGCTAAACCTAATATTCTTACTTGTTCATCTATTGAAGTATTGCCTTCTAAGATATGTCTTAAACATGACATTTTTAGAGTCTTCATACCTTGTCTTATTGCATAATCTTCCAATTCAACGTCGTGGGCACGTTGAGCTATCATTTTTCTTATTTCATTATTTATAACTAATATTTCTAACACAGCTAAACGTCCTAAATATCCGGAGTTTTTGCAATTTGGGCAACCATGTGGTCTGTATAGTTTCGTTTTGGTTAACTTTTGTATTTCTACAGGATCTGTAAGTATTTTTCTTGCTTCTTCGACTGTCGGGAAATATGCTTCTTTGCAATTTGGACACAATTTTTTAACAAGACGTTGAGCAATAATTCCTGATATGGTTGATGAAATTAAGTAGTCTTTAGCACCCATTTCAATTAAACGAGTAATTGTTGCTGCTGCTGAGTTTGTGTGAATTGTAGATAATACCAAGTGACCTGTAAGTGATGCGGAGATTGCAACTTCAAGTGTTTCGTAGTCACGAATTTCACCGATTAATATAGTATCAGGGTCTTGTCTTAATATTGCACGAAGTGAATTTGCAAAAGTTATGCCTGCTTTTGGATTGATTGATGATTGGTTTATGCCTTCTAATTTAATTTCAACCGGATCCTCAATTGTTGTAATGTTAACATCATCTGAATTCATATATCTTAAAAGTGCATAAAGTGTTGTTGTTTTACCGGAACCTGTAGGACCTGAGGTTAAAACAATACCATTTGGAGATGATACTAAATAAATTATTTTTTTAATATCATCTTCTGATGCACCATTGATTTCTATTTTATCCGCTTTTGCTTGTTTTGAGTCTAATTGTGGAGCAAGCACACGAATTACCATCTTTTCGCGACCGGCAACAGGAAGTGTGTTTACACGGAAATCTTGCGCTTTATTTTTGTATTTTAATGTAAATGAACCGTCTTGAGCACGTCTGTGTTCAGCGATATTCATTTTAGATAATACTTTAAATCTTGAAATAACTGCACTATCTACTTTTGCAGGTATTTTTAGGGCTTCTTGTAATGAGCCATCTATTCTAAGACGAACTCTATAACCAACATTCATTGGTTCGATGTGTATATCTGATGCGCGCCTGTCTATCGCCATTGTGATGATTTTATTTGCCAATTGCGAAACTGCACCATCAGAATCTTGAATTTCTTGTTCAACTTGATCCCATAATTCTCCGGAATTTTGAATCAAAGATTCGTCTTCGTTAATTTGTTGTAAAAGCTCGTTTGTTTCTTGTTTGTCAGCGCTATAGTATGTGTTTATGAAGTTTTCAAATTCAACGTGAGTAACAAGCATTACTGTAGGCTTTAAGCCTGTTTGATAAACAATTTCATTGATAACTTTAGTGTCATTAGGGTTTACCATACCTACAACTAATGACTTATCTGTCATGCTAAGGGGTACAACCTTGTTGATTTTAATGAAATCTTCAGGAAGTATAGAAATAGCTGTTGGTAGTGCCTTTAATTGTTCGGCTGTAGCATATTTTAAGCCCATTTGAGCGCCAAGAGCTTCTTTTAAGTCTTTAATGGTAACAAAGCCCATTTTGACAAGAACTGAACCTAATGGTATGCCTTGAGATTTGCTTTCTGCTAAAGCAATTTCAAGTTGCTCTTCGTTGATTAACCCTTCTTCTATAAGGATTTCACCCAATCTTTTTGTTTGAGGAGCTTTTACTCTTGATATATCAGCTTTTGGTTTACCATCAAGACCATATTCTTCTTTGTCTTCGAGGGTGTCATCGTCATCGTCATCAATTATGTCTGCACCATTGTCATCATTAAAATCATCATTATCATTTGAATCATCAAAATCAGACCCGTCGGCTAAATCATCATCTTCATCATCATTGTTGTTGTTCAAGAATATGTTATCATCTGATGAATCAATATCTTCATCAATATTTAAATCTTCATCAATTAAATCAATATCTTTTTCATCATCCAGATCAATAAGATTGTCATCCATACTTTGCTTAAGTGCAGGAGGCAATTCGCCACCATGAAATTCTGAGAATTTTTTTAAAAATGTGTCATACAATACGTTAAAATCGTTTGGTGACATTTTAATAAAATTGACAGTATTTTTAATTGATTTTGCAATATATTTTTTAATTGCCGATTGATCTGAATCCTTGCAGACTGCAACGAAAAATACATCTTCGCCTGTTGTTGTATTTTTTTGCATATTTATCGGCACAAAAGAAAGTTCTTTTGTGACCGATAATTCAAAATTATTAGCTAAATCAAAATTGATTTTTTTTATAAGTTTGGTAATTGTACTGTTATCCATTTTGTTTGCTGATTTCTATAAATCGTATATTTGTTCGTCTGCTATATCTTGTCCATCTTTAACAATGTGTGGAGTTACAACAATAACAAGTTCTTCACGACTTTTGTTAGATGTGCTACCTCTAAAGAATGCACCAATGAATGGTAAATCTGATAATAGAGGCATTTTGCTTGTTGTTTGTGTTTCGTTTTCTTTAATTAAGCCTGCTAATACAAGTGTTTCACCATCTTTGATTCTTATATTTTTTAATTCTAAGTCACGTCTTTGCAATAATGTTGCCGCAAGTTCGCTTTGTCCTGCATCGTTTATTGTGTACACTTGACTTTTGATTGTTGCAAATTCAGGCGAGATATTCATTGAAACATATCCGTCAGGTGAAATGAATGGAATAATTTCAATTAGTAAGCCTTCATCAGTACCTATATCGTATGTTTTTTGTGTTGCACTAGTAACTGTGTCAGAACCTTGCAAGATTTGACTTGTTACAGATTTAACATAGTCTGATGTCATATCGATTATGGCTGTTTTTCCGTTAGTTACCATAATTTTAGGATTTGTAAGAACTCTTCCGTTGTTGTTTTCAATTAAGTATTTTAACTGATATACTAAAGCAGAGTTGTTTGATTTTGAAATTGTTGTTGGTGTGGTTGTAGTTGATGAGCTTCCGTCATCACCAATAATTGTATCGGTTGCGCTTGTATTATAGTGACTACCCCAAATAAAGAACGGTGACAATGTTGTTAAACCGTTTGATTGGTCAAATCCTAATGAAATAAATGGTGTCCATAAGTTCCAAGTATTTGAAAATTCTTTTGAACCTTGTTCGTTTAATTCGATAACAGATAGCTCTATGTAAGCCATAAGTTGTTTTTTGTCATGTTCTTTTATAAAATCTTTGATTATTTCAACTTGCTCTACAGAACCTCCATAAGTATTAATTTTTCCTAATTCAGGGAAATATGCAACAGTTAAAGGAGTGTTTGCTATAGGAGACATTTCATTTTTGCTTGTTGAATTTGATTCATCCCCGTTGTATCTGCAAGCAATTTTTCCTTCACCAAGTGAAATTCTCTCGTCTGAACCAGAACTGCTTGAAGAGGTTGTAGTAGTTGTTGTTTGTGTGCTTCCGTTTTTATTATAGAAAAGTGCTTCACAAATCAAGTTAGCCATTTCTTCTGGTGTTGTGTGGTTAACTTTGAAGCTATTCATCATTGGTTTTGTATCAATCATTGGCAATACACGTTTAATCGCATTAATATCTGCCATTGATCCAAAAACTATAATTTGGTTAGTAGCCGGATTTGAAGTAACTATGGGTTTACTTGAAAGTCCGAATATTTTTGAATTAAACAGATTTGTATTTAAGAAGTTTGCAACATTTTCAGCATTTACATATTTAATTGGCAATACTGTCATATTTTGTTGTGTATATGCAAGATCTTTTGATGCTTCTAGAGTCATAACTGTTATTGTATTGCCATCAACAGTATATGTAAGTTGTGATGATTTAAATATAATCATAAAAGCATCGTTTACTGTTACATTGTTTAAATCAAGTGTAATTTTGCCTTCTACTGATTTATCAAAAACAATATTTAGACCGCCTTTATCAGCTATCATTCTAAGAGCTTGTTTTATATCAGAATCTCTTAATGAAAGATTTATTTTTGCCTTTGAATTACTGATAGTTGGAAATGAATCAAGCTTAAGTGTTGCTTCAACTCCTCTTGCATCAATTGAATTCATGTTTAAAAGCCCTGAGCTTTCGTGTGAATTTTGCATATATGAGCTAGAAACACTGTCTAAATATGAAATTCTACCTTCGTCATACCCAAAAACCGTTTGCGTCAATATTGTTAAACTCAATAGAGTTAAACATATTTTACATGCACTTCCCGGTCTAAATTTTTGCATTTTTTATTTTCTCCCAAATTTTAGTTATTTTGCATTAATTGTTATATCATCTTCCGAAACGTATCTTGAACCGTCGGATTTTGTTGAAGTTTGTTTTTCTTTAGTTGATATAGAGTAATATTGCTTTCCTCCGCCTTGTTGTGAAGGTATGAATTGAGCGCTTCCGTCAAATTTAGAGCTAATCTTAAATTCCTCTCCGACATTTGCTTTATATGTGTTATTTCCAAGAGCAATAGTTACATGATTTCTTGCTATATCAATAATTCTGTAGTTATCTAGTTTATCTCCCCTTTGAACAAAATAATCATTGTCATTATATGTTATTATTGCTGAAGGTTTTACTTCGTCATACATAATACCTGAAACAGCTATTGTCATCATTTGTACTGTTTCTTCTTCTTGCACCCCGTATTCTTTAGGCGGTTTTGGAATTCCAACTTTATCATACAAAATGCTTGTATCTGGAATTGTTGTTTTTGCATATTTTGAAATAGGCAAAAACGGGTTAGCTCTTCCTGTTGGAATTACATTTATTATCTGCTTTTTTTCTTCTGGTTTTGGTTCTTCTTCGGGTTGAACCTCGTTTGCTTGTTCTTCGTTTATAACGGGTATATTTTCTTCTTGGCGTTGCTGTATGTCTTCTTGGGTGATGTTATTCATATCTTCTTGTATTGAAGATTTTGGTGCAATTTCTTTTTGTGAAATTTGATTAAGCATTTCATTTTCTTGAAAATATTGCAAACCGTAATATATACCACTTGCTGCCAATAATCCTACTAAAATTATCATCAAAAGAGGCGAAGTTGATGAAGTCTTCTTTTTTTCATTTTTTCTTGGTACATATTCTTCTTCAACACTTTGATTTTGTTCGGTAACAACATTAGCGAGCTGTTGATCTATGTTGAAATCCTCTTCGCTTTGACTTGGAGTGTTATTTGTTTGAATTGTGTCAGACTGAGCATTATTAAGAATTTTAAGCAATTCTTCATCATTTGCTTCCTTGTCATCGTCTTCGACAAGTTGAAGTTCATCTCCAATATCTACAGTTTTTTCTGCTTTGGAATTTGAAGAAATATCAGCCGCGCTGATGTTGTTTTCTTCGTTTAATACATCTTCCCAAGTCACAGTGCCGTCTTCGTCAATACGTATGTCGGCACCTTCTTTTATGATATCTTTTTCATCCTCAAAAAACATTAATGTTAAACTCTTATTCTAATACTATCTTGGGCTAATGCGCCCCACTAAAATCTATTTTAAGTGTACTATGATTTTTTCTTTTGTCAAAATGTAACTTTTTAGTAATAATCTTCATCGTACACAAGTTCAATTCCTGCGACAATAATTGTGTCTCCGTTTTGTATTTTGTACTCTCTTAATTTCTCGTAAACCCCCATTGAATCTAATATATTAGTAAAGCGTTTCATCTGTTGAGTGTTTCTAATATCTGTTACAGATGCTAGTCTTTTTAATTTACCTCCAACAATATTATATGTATTTTTGTTAAGTTTTTCAATCTCAAATTCTGAATCATCATTATTAATTGAATCAAAATCATCCTCAATATCTAGTTCAATTTTTATATCTTGAATGGTGTCTAACTTAATATATATATAGTTTAGGAGCTCCTTAATTCCATATTTTGTAGCAGCTGAAATTATAAAAATATCGTTCTTTGGATCTATTTTTTCTCTGAACATTTTTTTGATTTCTTCAGAATGTTCAAAGTCTACTATATCAGACTTATTCAAGACTATAATTTGTTCTCTTTCTGATAATTCTTCGTCAAATTTTTTAAGTTCATTGTTTATTTTTTTATAGTTTTCAAGACTGTCTTCTTTTGATATATCTACAACATGCAACAAAAGTTTACATCTTTGGACATGACGCAAAAATTCATGCCCTAAGCCAAGACCGTCTGAAGCACCTTCTATGAGCCCTGGAATATCAGCTATGACAAAGCCGTCTCCATGGGGTTTTTTAACTACTCCAAGGTTTGGAATTAATGTTGTAAAAGGATAATCGGCAATTTTTGGTCTTGCAGCACTAATTGCTGAAATTAAGCTTGATTTTCCAGCATTTGGCATGCCAACAAGCCCAACATCTGCGATTAATTTAAGTTCAAGTTCAAGCTCTCTTTCTATTGAAGGCTCACCGGGTTCACAAAATTGAGGTGCTCTTTTTTGAGCGGTTGCAAAACGTGCATTTCCTCTGCCACCTCTTCCGCCTTTCGCTATTAGAACAATTTTTCCATCTTTATCTAAATCGGCAATTAATTTATTATTTTTTAAATCTTTAACTACAACACCAACAGGCATTTTTATGTATAAATCTTTACCATTTTTTCCATGGCAATTCTTATTTTGCCCGTTTTCTCCTCGTTCTGCTTTATATACGGATTTATGAGTAAAATCTAATAGAGTTGACATATCTGAAGTTGCTATAAAATAAACATCTCCGCCTTTACCGCCATCTCCTCCTGCAGGGCCTCCTTTATCGACATATTTTTCTCTTCGCCATGCCGTTGCTCCGTTGCCACCTGCACCGGATATAACTTTAATTTTGGCTTTGTCAATAAAAGATGTCATTATATTGCTATTCTCTCATTTTGAATTGAAGCAAATTCTTTAAGTTTATTTCTTAATTCGACAAGACTTATTGTGTTTTCTTTTAATGCTTCGAAATTCTTAAATACTGTGTCTGTTATGTATTGTAACATCAGAGCATAAGAAATGCTATCAATATTTTTATTGGTATATTCATTCATTAATTCCATTAAAAAAGGGTAATATTCGATATTAAAGCAAGAATTTACGCTTGCTATAGTGTTTAATAATACCTTGTCTTTTGTATTTTCAAAAACTAAAGTCAAATAATAATCTGAAAATTTTAATAACTTATCAATAAAATGGTTCTCGTTATTTTTATTTTTGTAATTTTCAAAGCATAATACAAAATCATTGTATATATTGTTATCGTTAGAAATTTTTCCATTATTTTCTAATGTTAAAAAATCTTTTATATAGCAACAAATTAAATTTAAATCGTTATTAAATGCTTTTTTGAGCTTTAGCGCTTTTTGCATTTGTCTAAGCTCAAGATTAAATTCAAAATATTTATATATTTTTTCCGCTTGTAAAATGTAATCCATATTAATATTCTATATTTTTGTTTTTTAAAATACCAAAAAATTAATAAAACTTTATTTTATAGCTGTATTAATTCCTATAGCCTATTCCTGCTTTATATCCTGATATACTGTATAGGGCAGGCAAAGCTGGCTCTATCCATTTTAAGCCCGATAAAAGTGAAACTGTTGCAATATCATCAGTATGCAAACCCATATCAATAAGTTCCGGTTTTCTTTCTTTTTGTTTTTTGTTTGGGCAGATTAAAGGTTGAATTATTTTTTTAGAAATAAAGTTAGCAATTTTTGAGCCTCCTATGACTCCTGTCAATATTATTCCTGTTGTCATACCAATTGCTCTTGCTGTTTTTGATGTTATTTTCATGCCCTCTAATATCGATAAAGAAATTCCAGCTCCTATGTTACACATAAAGATATTTGCTAAATATTGATATATACCTTCATTTATTTTATCTGTTATTTTTTCTTTGCTGTTTTCTTTTGTTGCTTTGTCGGCAAAAATTCCCCCTATAATTCCACCTATAACAGGAATTAAACCATAAATTGAAAGATAACCAATTTCAGAAAAGATGTCTTTTGCTTGTATGTTTTGTGGGTCTGGTATTAATTCGCTAAAAAGTTTTTCTCCTTCGTTGTTATATGATAAATTTTGAGCAAGTTTTTTTATTTCGCTAAGAGTTAAAATTTCACTTTTTGCTTTATGGAGCAGTTTTTTTGTAGAATTTTTCAGATTGTTATTTTCTAAAAAATCATTTATTAGTTTTTCATTTTTATTATGTATTTCATCAAGTGTTTCGATTGGTGCTCTTTTTGTTATTTTTGATGCAATTTTAGGAGCCAAAAGTGCGCTAGATATCGCAAAGGTTAAGATAATGGCTTTTTTAAATAACTCTTTTTTTGCATTTTTATCTTCATTATTTTTTTTGAAAACATCAATAGTGTCATTTGCAAGAATTATTGCACCTACGCAAGTCATAATTTTTGGCATTGATTTATTTAATTTTGATATTAATATCGGCTGGTCAAGAAATTTTCCAAAGATTTTAAGATTATTCATTGTTTTTTAATTTGCTTTCTTTATATTTTTTCATTTTTTCAATTATTTCATCATCAATAACATGCTCTATTTTGCAAGCATTTTTTTCTGCTTGTTCTCTGTCGATTTTGAGAACTTCTGTAAAAAAATCGGATAGAATTTTATGTTTTTTTACTGTCTTTTGGGCTTGTTTTATCCCTTTTTTTGTTATTTTTATCCCTTTTCTTCCTTCATAAATAATTAAATCCATATCAGCAAGACGAATCAAAGCCTCTGATACTGATGGTCTTGAAATATTAAATGCTTTTGAGATATTAATTGCCTTTATTTCTTTTTTTTCAAGAATGGTGTTATGGATAAATTCTAGGTAATCTTCAAGACTTGCACTTATCATTGTTAGGCTCTCCTTACTTTTTCTATATTGTAAGGTAAACCTAACTTAATGTCAATTGTTATTTGTGAATAAATGTTAAGATTGGTATTTATTTATGACAATTTTTATCGGTTTTTTCTTTTTAAATTAACTATAAAGCGTGTGTAAGGAGAATGAAATGTTTAATGTTCAAAAATTAGTTTCTGGTGTTGCAGAGTCTGCTAAAGCGGTTGCAGATAAAGCTAAAAATGTTGTTACAAAAAACTCTGATATTAAATCAACTGCTCAAAAGGTTTTAAATGGTCCAAAATTAAGTGGTCTTGATGCGCTAGCTTCGGCTAAAAAACCTATGGTTAAAACTATGGATGCTACAATAGATGCAACTCAAACTGTTTTAGATAAAGGTAGTTTGGATCTTACTGAAAAATTTTCAAGAGCAATACACAGTGAAAATTATCATTATCTTTTTGAAGCTAAAGTAAGAAGGTTATTAGGTTTGCCACAAGGCTATAAATCAGCAGCTGATAGTGCAGAATGGATTAAAGCTAAATACGCTTTTGAAGAAATGATTGAACCAGGATTATCTCATAAATCTGCAAAAGAAAGTGCTGCTGCAATTGAAGTTCTAAAAGCAAATCAACAAATAGAAAGAGCTAATAAATTAAAAGCTAAGTATGGTGATGAATTACCTCAATTTAGACTAAAGAAACAGCAAGCAGCTCTAAAAGCTCAATTAAAAGCAAAACATGCCGATAAACTTGTTAAATAGTAAAAGTTAATACATATAAAAACACCTTCGAAAAATTATCGTTGGTGTTTTTATATTTAATTGTCAATAAAATTTATTTTTTGTTTTTATTTATATATAAGATTTATTTTGAGGTATTTTTGGCAAATATTACTGTAAATCCGAATATAAGTTTTAATGAGGTTCCATATAAAAAACCATCGTGTGAACCGTTTTCTTTTGCTGTGAAAGCTCATCCTTCTGATAGTTATGTTTTTGCAAACGATAAGAAGGAAAATAAAAAAATTTCTTTTAAGGAAGGTGTTTCTTTAGTTGCAAAAGGTGCTTTTGATAAAGTCATTAATGCATTTAAAGCTATCGTAAAAAATCCTGTTAAAACACTTGCGACTTGTGCTATGTCTGCAGGATTAATTTCATTGGCACCTTTAGTGGGTATTACATCAGTAAGCGCTGTTTCTTTGTTGGCTGTTGGTTTTGCTGGTTTTGCAATATTCGGCGTTGCAAAAAATTCCCTTAAAGCAATCAATAATTGTAAAGATGGAAAATATGATGATGCAAGAAAAGATTTGCAAAATTTGGGCGGAAGTTCCGTTGATTTAGCTATGTCTTTGCCATTTTTACCAAAAGCATTAAAACAAGTTAAAAGAACGGCAAAGTATGGTTTATCGTCTTTTGGTGTAAACAAACAATTACTTTTTGATTTAAAGAGTGCAAAAAGTTTAGATGATGTCGTTGTGCAGTTTTCTAAGGCAAATGTTCGAATTAATTATGATATGATTACAAACGAGATGGGATTAAAGATTAAGCCTGAGCTATCTTTTATTCAAGATACAAATCTTTTGCATTTTTCTGATGCGGCTGTAAATGGTGCTGCTTATCATGCGCCGGATGGAAAAATTTTATTTAATGAAAGATTACTTTCTCCTAAGCAAGTAAAGACTTTATCTAAGACTGTCAGAAATCGAGTTAAGAAAATGTCTTTTGAAGAAATGCTTCGTCATGAATTAGAGCATTATAGACAATATAGCAATATTGTAAGATGTTTTGGCGCTGATAAAATTTCGCAAATTTATCCAAAATATAAGATTAATACTAAATTTTATAGTGAAGTAGTTAATAAAGAAGGTGCTATACCTCTAAATTCTGAAGCAGGAAAAATCGCACAAGCAGATTTTAATAATGCAAAGAATTATATGAAGTTTGACAAAAAGACAATGCAAGATGTTTGCAATCATTTTGGGGTTGATGTTAATAAAATTAATGATAAAAACTATTTTGAAGCTAATAAAGTGGCAATCGGAAAAGTATATAAAGCATTACATGATATGGATCCTATTGAAATACCGGCAATTAATGCTCAAAATGTTTATTTGAAATCAAATATTGCTACTCCGATATTTAAAATAGGCTCAAAAACAATTGCATTGGTAAGACCAAGTATAAAACATATTTTACCGATAGCAATTGTTCGTTGTGCTGAGTCTGATAATTAATATATTTTAATTATTTCTTGCTTTTAAAATATGTTTTATATATGATTATTTCGTTATTAGATTACCTTTTCGGTTATTATTTCCAAATGGTATTTTAGCCAGCCCACTCCATAGGGGTCAGGATTAAACCGAAAAAAGAAAGGACGAGAAACTATGGCAGTTGCTACTTTAGTAGAATTATTAGACGCTGGTGTACATTTTGGTCACCAAACACAAAAATGGAACCCAAAAATGAAACAATATATTTTTGGTGCAAAAAACGGTATCTACATTATTGACTTAAGAAAAACATCTGATTTATTGGACAAAGCTTATGATGTAGTTAGAAAATTTGCTTCACAAGGAAAAAATGTTTTATTTGTTGGTACAAAAAAACAAGCAGTTGATGTTATTGCTCAAGAAGCTGTTCGTTGCGGAGGTTATTATATTAACCGTCGTTGGTTAGGCGGTATGATGACTAACTTTGAAACAATCAGGGGCAGAGTTAACAAATTAAGAGAGCTTGAATCTTTCTTAGAATCAGGTGCTGCAAATAAATTACCTAAAAAAGAAGTTGCTCAATTAAACAGACAACTTGCAAAATTATCTAAAACTTTGGGCGGTATTAAAGAAATGAAAGGTATGCCTGATATTTTAGTAGTTATTGATCAAAAGAAAGAATTAATTGCAATTAAAGAAGCTAATAAACTTGGTA
The DNA here is from genome assembly GCA_944325165.1 of Candidatus Gastranaerophilales bacterium. Classification (GTDB taxonomy): domain Bacteria; phylum Cyanobacteriota; class Vampirovibrionia; order Gastranaerophilales; family Gastranaerophilaceae; genus RUG14156. The sequence continues at coordinate 364 of CALUZF010000010.1, read as the reverse complement.
TTCCTGTTGTATGTTTAGCAGATACCAACGCTGATACTGATGGTATCGATTATATTATCCCTGGTAATGACGATGCTCTTCGCTCTATTAAATTAATTGCTTCAAAATTAGCTGACGCTGTTTTGGAAGGTAAAGAATTAAGAGCAAATAATGCTAAAACAACAGGTAAAATCGAAAAAGTTACAGCAGCTGACGCAAATGCTGCTGAAGCGTAATTTAGATTAGAATTAGGAGAAAAAACTATGGAAATTAAAGCATCTATGGTAAAAGAATTAAGAGATAAAACAGGCGCCGGCATGATGGACGCTAAAAAAGCTCTTGTTGAAACCGATGGTGATATGGATAAAGCAATTGAACTTTTAAG
>CALUZF010000009.1 GCA_944325165.1 Candidatus Gastranaerophilales bacterium | reverse complement strand
TAAAAATTATACATTTTTATATTAACGAATTATCTGACAATGACAATTTAAATATAGCTTTTAAATTAAGACAACTTTGCTCAATTTATGAAGCAATTTTAATAATAAATTCGAGATTAGATATAGCAAAAATTGTTAATGCTGATGGAATTTGTCTCAAAAAAGATGATATTAATATTAAATATGCAAAAAATATCTTAGATAAAGACAAATTTTTCTCATATTTAATTGATAACGATAATATTGAAGATATTAATGAATTTGATTATATCTGTTCATTTGATAATTTATCAGACATAGGTTATAAATTTATTAAATTGGTAAGGTAAAATATGACAATAATTTCAAAAACAAAATTTTTAGAATTTAAATCGGCAAAGTCACCCTCGGGCAAAGATTGGTTTTATGTTAGAAGGTGCAATGATACAAATAATCACGATAGCGCCGTTGTAATAACAACATTAGTTAAAATAGACAATGAATATAATTTCTTATTATTTAAAACAAATAGACCGCCGATATCTTCAGAAAATAAAGCAAAATATTGTCTTGAATCCCCTGCAGGGCTTATTGGCGATATCAATTGCAATGAAAATATGATAGAATGCGCCAAAAAAGAACTACTAGAAGAAACAGGACTTATTTGCGATAAACTCTACAAAGAATTAACAAATTGCTCAACAAGCGCAGGGTTGTCATCTGAAACGTTATCTTATGTGACTGCGATAGTTGATGAATATGATATCAAACAAACACCTGTAAATGATGGTGGTGTTATTGTTGAAAGATACTTTGTGAGTGCAAAAAATATAATTTCACACCTTCAAAATATAGACCAAAAAGAAATTTCAATCGCTGCAGCAACAATCTGCGGAATATTTTATGCAATAAACAGACTAAAACAGCTCTAAATTATTCTTCATTTAAAGATAATACAGCCATAAAAGCTTCTTGAGGAATCTCAACCCTGCCGACTGCCTTCATACGTTTTTTGCCTCGTTTTTGTTTTTCTAAAAGCTTTCTTTTACGTGTAATATCACCGCCATAGCATTTATCTAATACAGATTTTCTTAAAGCTTTAATGTTTGTTCTTGCGATAACTCTTCCGCCAATTGCAGCTTGAATAGCAACTTCAAACATTTGACGAGGAATAATTTCTTTTAATTTTGAAGTCAATTTTTGACCAATATTATATGCACTATCCTTATGACAAATCACAGATAGGGCATCAACGATTTCATTTGCCAAAAGAATATCCATTTTAACTAAATCAGAACGCTTATAATCATAAAATTCATAATCCAAAGAAGCATAACCTTTTGAGCGAGACTTTAATTGATCATAAAAATCTGTAATTACCTCAGATAAAGGAACTTGATATTCAAGATTTATTCTGGTATCGTCAATATATTGCATATTAACAAAGATACCTCGCTTATCTTGGCATAATTCCATCAGTGTTCCAACATAATCATTAGGAGTAAAAATATTAACTCTAACATAAGGTTCTTCAATATAATCACGATATTGTGGAGCCGGAAGCTCAGCAGGATTATCAATTTCAACCATTGACCCATCTGTTTTATATACACGATAAATTACAGAAGGCGCAGTTGTAATCAACGATAAATTATATTCTCTCTCAAGCCTTTCTTGGGCAATTTCCATATGTAGCATACCCAAAAAACCACATCTAAACCCAAAGCCTAATGCATTTGATGTTTCTGGTTCATAAGTAATAGAGCTATCGGATAATTTAAGCTTTTCAAGAGCGTCTTTAAGCTCATGATAATCTTCATTATTTACAGGATACAAACCCGAAAAAACCATTGGTTTTGCTTCTTTATAACCTTCAAGAGGTTCAGGTGCAGGATTTTGAGCATTTGTTATAGTATCTCCTACAAACCTTGTTATTTCTTTTATTGAGCCGGCAAAATATCCAACTTCACCTGTTTTTAGAATTTTAACCTGATTTCTGTTAGGGTTTAAAAATCCAAGCTCGATAACTTCAAATTCTCTTCCTGTTGCCATAAATTTAATCTTATCGCCAAGATTAATCGAGCCATCCACCACTTTAAAAAAGCAAATAGTACCCAAATATGCATCATAAGCACTATCAAAAACAAGTGCTCTTAGAGGTTTATCAGATGTATCCAATGGGGCGGGTATATATTTAACAATTGCTTCTAATACTTTATCGACACCTTCACCTGTCTTTGCACTTACAGGAATTGCAATTGATGAATCAATTCCTAAAACATCTTCAATTTCTTTTTTTACTCTTTCAACATCAGCTGACGATAAATCAATTTTATTTATAACAGGAATTATCTCAAGATTTTGCTCCATAGCAAGATATACATTAGCTAATGTTTGAGCTTCAACCCCTTGAGTAGCATCAACAATCAACAATGCACCCTCACAAGCAGCTAAAGAGCGAGAAACTTCATAAGAAAAATCAACGTGTCCAGGGGTATCGATTAAATTTAGAATATATTCTTTTCCATCTTCGCTTTTATAATTCATTTTAGCGGCGTTAAGCTTAATTGTAATACCGCGCTCGCGCTCAATATCCATAGTATCCAAGAGTTGGTCTTGCATATCTCTTTTAGATATTGTACCTGTTAATTCTAAAAGCCTATCCGCAAGAGTTGATTTACCATGGTCAATATGTGCAATTATGCTAAAATTTCTTATATGTTCGAGTTTTTTCATATATCCAATTATACAATAAAAATTTTAGTGTCCATTATTAAGAAATATTACAATTATTAAAGTTTAATATACATTAAGCCGATAAATGAAATGTGACAATATATGGAGAATAAATATGACAGGTGTGTACAACTTAAATAATGGGGTAAAGATATCCGAATTATATAAAGATTTGGATAAAGAACAAATTGAAACCATTGAAAAAGCTTCAAAAGGCGGTTTTACAGCTGCAGAATTAAAATCTCTAGAAGAAGATGGTATTGATACATCGCTCATCAAAAAAAATTCCACAAAAGAAACCGACACAAAAAATGCCACAAAAACCACTACTGATGTAAATGATAAAGTTGAAGAGTTAAAAGAAAAATACCTAAAAACTGCATATTCTTCAGGTGACCCCTACAAATCTTCAAATCCGGAGCTCAAAGCACTTAATGAACTTTTAGACGATGGTGTCGTTTTGACGCTTGGAAAAGAAGGATATTCAAAAACTCAAATTGTAGATATAATTTCTCAAATTTTTCCATCTTTAGGAATATCTTCTAAGGGCGATAATGGCGAATATACAAGACCAATCGGGCATGATGAAGAAGCTCAAAAAATATTCTCAAGATTTTCGTCACACTTAGTTACAGCAACAGGCACAGATTCACCAGAAATTAAAGCTGCAAGAGAAAAACTTGCTTCAATTAATAACCAAATTTTATCTAACAATCAAGAAATGCAGGTTTTAGAAGTTACAATAGAAGCTCTGCAAGATGAAGTAGAAGAACAAATTAAAGAAGCGATAGATGAAAGTGAAGATATACAAGACGAAAACAAGAAAAAAGCAAAAGAAGCAATTAATACAAATTTAAACGACTACACAAATTCAAAAGGTGAGATGACATACGAACAATTTAAAAGCAATGTGTCATCTGATTTAAAAGGCATTAAAACAAAATCCGGAAGAGAACTTTCAGAAGTTATGTGTTCTTTAATGGATGCTAACTATAAAATGAACTTATTAAAAGGTTATGTCTCAGATTTAAACGAATTAAATATGGATAACGTTGAACTTTCTGCTGATGCTGAAGATGCAAAAATTGAATTAGATAATTTAATCGAAGAAGCAGCAAATAGCGGTAACAGCGATCCTGATGCAGAATGTACAGACCCAATTGGATTTTATAACAATACTACAAGATATGATTTCTTTGTTGATAAAGATAAAAATGAAGATATAACAAACGAAAAAGAATTTTTAGGTGCAGAAAAAGGCTTTGAAGAAGTTCATGCGCTTGATACAGACGATAATGGCATAGTAACAGCATCAGAGCTAGAAAAAGCTAATGTAAAGGTTATAAAAACAGGAACTGACGGCATTCAAAAAATATTAGACCCAAGTGAAATATTCAAAAACAGTAATGATGGCATAAAGCTTGATAGTTACGAACAAACAAACCAAGATATTGGTGATGGAAATAAACTTATAGGAACCTTTAGCGCAACTGTTGAAGGTCAAAACCTAAGTGGTTATCAAACCTTAGATACAAATGAATGGCTCGATGAAAACTATGATTTTACTGATAAAGACGAAGGCATAGGAAGATTTTCCCTTGATTCAGATGAAGTTGTAGAAGCGTATAATGCCGATGAAAAAATAAATATCTTTACGCTAAAAAATGAAGAATTAAGCGCAGATTTAGATGAGGCTTGGTCAGCTTATGGCTTTAGCGAAAATATGAGCCAATCAATAATAGATTCAACAAATGCGCAAGCATCTAAAAAAGGTAAAGCAATTGAAAGCAAATTCGAAGAAATAGCTAAAAAAGAAGAAGAAATTGCTCAATGGTCAGAAGAAGAAATGGAAGCAGATAAAGAAAAATGGGAAAAAGAAAATAATAAAGAAATAGAAGACGAAGCCAAAGAAGAAGATAATAAAAATAGCACTAAAGCAAATGAAGAAAAAACAGAAACTGATGACATAGGAAAACCAAGCGAAGAAGAAATTTTAGATGCAAAAAGAAAACAGCATGAACTAAGTTTTGGTGGATAAAATTACAACTAAAACTGATTTGCTAGAAATAACTTGAAATTTTTTTTTCACCAAATAAAATGATATTATACTAATATCATCATTAAAGGAAAGTGAAATGAAAAAAGATATTCATCCAGATTACAAAAAAACAACTATAAAATGTGTATGCGGTAATGAAATCGAAACAGGATCAGTTGAAGAAAATATTACTGTTGAAATTTGTAATGCTTGCCATCCGTTTTATACAGGTAACCAAAAAATTCTTGACTCTGAAGGTAGAGTTGAAAGATTTAAAAAACGTTACGAAAAAAAATAATAGTAACAATAAAAAATATTCATTTGGCTGGCTAATTACCAGCCAAAAATTTATTTAAAGAATTAGCTTTTGGAGAATAAGAATGCCTAAAAAGAATTTAGAAGTATCATTAATTTCAATACCAGATAATCTGCTTGATGTAATATATACCGCTTGCAGAACCTGCTATAGCGCAGATGGTGCGGTTGAAATCATCAATAATATTACTGATGATAATGAAAAAAAATTGGCATTAATAAGAAAAGTTATTTCGTCAGGTCATTATTCAACAATAGAGCATATACAAGTTACTTTTGCAATCAACAATATTTCAAGAGCGGCAACACACCAATTAGTTCGTCACAGACACATGAGCTTTTCTCAAAAATCACAAAGATATGTTAGAGAAAAAGGCGAATTTGATTACATTATTCCACCTGCAATTGAAGCCAATAAAGAGCTTTGTAAAAAATTTGAACAACATATGAAAAACACTTCAGAGCTATATCAAGAATTACTTCAAAACGGTATCAAAGGCGAAGATGCACGCTCAATTTTGCCAAATGCTACAACAAGCTCTATGGTCACAAGCTTAAATTTAAGAGAATTAATACACCTTGCAAATTTAAGATTATGCACAAGAGCACAGCTTGAAATCCGCTTAGTGGTTAAAAAAATGTGTGCACTTATTGAAGAACGTGAACCTTGGCTTAGTGAACATCTAGTCCCAAAATGCGAAAGATTAGGATATTGCGACGAGGACAATTCTTGCGGAAGGATGAAACCTAAAAATGGATAATTCAATATTTGAAAAAGTAGAACAAATAGAAAAAAAATATAAAGAGCTTGGCGAAAAGCTTTCTGATCCTGCAATAATTCAAGATTATGAAAAATTTAGAGATCTCTCCAAACAAAGAAAAACTATGGAAGAGACAGTTGAAATTTATTATAAATACAAAGAAGCAATGGATACAATAAAAGATTCAAAAGAAATGCTTCACAGCGAAAAAGATTCTTCAATGAGAGAATTTCTTAATTCTGAAATATCTAACGCAGAAGCAAAAATTGAAGAATATGAACACAGATTAAAAGTATTATTATTGCCAAAAGACCCCATGGATGATAAAGATATTATGCTTGAAATAAGAGGCTCCGCAGGTGGCGATGAAGCAAATATCTTTGCTGGCGACTTGATGAGAATGTATTTGAGATATGCTGCTAACAAAGGCTGGCAAACAAAAATTCTATCTATAAACGAATGCGAAGCAGGGGGTGTATCGGAAGTTGTTATTTCTATCAAAGGCGGAGATAATATTTATTCTCAATTAAAATATGAATCCGGCGTTCATAGGGTTCAAAGAGTTCCACAAACAGAATCACAAGGAAGAGTTCATACATCAACCGCTACAGTTGCAGTAATGCCAGAAGTAGATGATGTTGAAATTGAGCTCAATATGAACGATATTGAAATTACAACTGCTCGCTCAGGCGGTGCTGGCGGTCAAAACGTTAATAAGGTTGAAACTGCTGCTCGTGTATTTCATAAACCAACAGGAATAATGATTTTCTGTACAGAAGAACGCTCTCAATTACAAAATAAAGAACGTGCATTGCAAATTTTAAAAGCTAAACTATATGATATGGAAGTTCAAAAGCAAATGCAAGAAGTAACTGATTTAAGACGTTCTCAAGTAGGCACAGGTGATAGATCAGAAAGAATTAGAACATATAACTTCCCTCAAGGCAGATTAACCGACCATAGAATCGGTCAAAATCTTGATGTTTGGGAAGTAATTGAAGGTAATTTAGATAAACTTATCGATATGCTTATTGAATATGACCAAAAGCTAAAAATGGAAAAATTAGCCCAAACAGAAGTTTAATTAAACATTTAAATCCAACACTTTAATACCTGCAGCTTCTTCTAGTGCACTTGTCATATCATAAACTTTTTTACCATTTGGAAAAACAAAATAAGTAAGAAAAGATTCGCTATGACCTGCCAAATCATTATATTTAACAAATTTAGGTCCACTGCTACCAATTTTAATTTTAGGATTTATAGCTTCTGAAGCTATTGATGAAATTTTATTTCCTACATTCATTTTTACACCTCAACACACTATATTGTTAATTAAAATAAAGCAAGAAAAAAATTGCTAAAAAAATTTAAAATATAAACTAATGTTAAATTGAAAATATATCTTTAATATCTTGATATGTTAATGATTTAACAATATTTCTATCAATTGAAATAACACTATCAACTAAAGAACGTTTCTTTGATTTAAGTGCTTGTATTTTTTCTTCTACTGTGCCTTTTGTGATTAAGCGATATACAAATACTTTTTTAGTTTGTCCAATACGATAAGCTCTATCAGTAGCTTGATCTTCAACAGCAGGATTCCACCAAGGGTCATAATGAATAACATAATCAGCACCTGTTAAATTCAAACCTGTGCCACCTGCTTTAAGCGAAACAAGGAATATAGGAATTGTAGGATCATTATTAAATCTTTCAACAACTTCTTGTCTGTCTTTAGTTTTGCCGGATAGATATTCATGTTTAATTCCTTTTTCTTCAAGCCAAACTTTTATTATATCCAACATTCCAACAAATTGAGAGAACAACAGAACTCTATGTTTTTCAGCTATTACTTGCTCTAACATATTTTGTAATTGTTCAAATTTGCCGGATTCATTAATTCCAAGCTTTCCTTCCTTATCATATAATCTTGGATGACAACAAATTTGTCTTAAGCGCAATAAAGCAGAAAATATCGACATTCTTGATTTTTCAAGACCAACTGTTTCAATGGATTTGAATAATTCTTCTTTTGTTGAATCAAGAACTTGCAGATATAAGTCTTTTTGATCAGAAGTAAGCTCACAATATGCAACTGATTCAATTTTATCCGGTAAATCTTTTGCAACATCTCTTTTCATACGTCTTAAAATAAACGGGTAAATTTGAGATTTTAAACGCTTTTGGACTTCCGTATCTTCATCATCCACAATAGGAACGACAAAACGATTATTAAATTCTTTGGAGTCAAACAAAAATCCGGGCATTAGAAAATCAAATACTGACCATAATTCTTCTAATTTATTTTCAATTGGTGTACCCGATAGCGCCAATCTATGAGCTCCATTTAATTCTTTACATGCTTTAGCAGTTTGACTTGAGGAGTTTTTGATATTTTGAGATTCATCAAGAATAATATATCTAAATTTAACTTCTTTAAGCTCATCAATGTCACGTCTTATCAATGCATAGCTTGTAATAATTACATCATAATCTTCAATCTTATCAAAATTTTTCTTTCTATCAACACCAGATAAAGTTAAATATTTCAAATTAGGCGCAAATTTTTCAATTTCTTTTTCCCAATTGAAAACAACAGATGTTGGACAAACAACCAAATTAGGCTCTTTTCCGTCTTTTTCTTTGGCTTTTTGCAATAGTGTTAAAGTTTGCAGAGTTTTACCTAAGCCCATATCATCAGCCAAAACGCCATTTAAACCGTACTTATACAAAAACCATAGCCAAGAATAACCTTTAAGCTGATATTCACGAAGCTCAGCTTTAGTAGCTTTAGGAAGCGCAGTAGTATCCATTGTAGAAAAAGTAGAAATTTCTTTCCAGAATTTAGAAAAGCTTCTACTCATTTTCAATGTTATACCCATTTTTTCCATTTCAGATATAACGCCTGCACGATAGGTTTTAACAATATATTTATCTTCGTTATTTTTATAAACATCATAAGTATTAAATGATTTTAAAAGAGATAATACATCATCAACAGGAATTGAAACTTGTCCGCCAGATGGAATATTGTAATATTTAGCACCTTCATAAGTTAAATCGATTACTTTCTCAAAATCAACTTCTCTATCATCAGCCAAACCTTTTAGCTGTATTTCAAAGATATCAGTGCCATTTTGAGAAAAATCAATATCGGCAATCAATTTTAATCCGTTCTTATTTAATTTATAAAAAGATAAATCATCTTTTTCGATAAATTCCCAACCATCACCTGCTTTAGAAATATAATAGTTATAAAAATCAATTGCATATTCTTTATCGAGTGCTAAATTATTCGATTGAACAGGCGCAAATCTGCAAGCTAAAAGCATTTGATATGCAGCATGCTCAAATTGCATATCACGCTTAATCCAATATAATAAATCTTTTTTAGGGTCTTTAATGGTAACATAAGGACTTTTAAATTGTTTTTGGTAAGGAACCCTAACACCATCATATTCAAACTCCAACGAAGCTTTAAGAGATTGATCATAATCAACACCAAGCTCCACTATGCATTTTGGAGGCCTTTTTTCAAAGCTTAATTTTTCCATCTCCTCAGACATGTTAACAGTCATTGTTTCACGAAGTTTTGGAAGCTCTTCATAAACAAATTTACCGCCATCAGCGTCTTTAATATCAGAAAAACTTGCCTTGGTAAGATTTTGAGGAATAACTCCAACAGGCGTATCGACTTGGAAAATAATATCCTTATATCTACCCCATTTCAACTGCCTTGAAAAATATCTAACTTCTTCAAAAGGATAAATTTCATCGATATCATTTCTTTTCCAATAAAGACTCAATAAAATATTACCCACAAATGAAACATTTACATCAAGGCACAAATTCCAAACAGAATCCGAAAATTTAATTTTATTATGAGTTTTAGCGTCGATAACATCTTCCATTTTGGATAACATTTTGAAAAACTCATCAAATTTATTTATCTGAACATCATACCAACCGGATTTTTTATCAAGTCTTGATTGACTCAAAAGCATTTTAAACATAACTACTTCAAGCTTTTGAGCATTATTAAGCTCAAAATTTTCTTCTTCTTTTTGCCTTGCAATAATTTGCTTAAAAACTGCCTCTAAATCGCGAATAACTTTTTTTGTATGTCTATTCATAACAAGAATAGAAAAGAAATTCTGACGTCTTTTTGGGTTAAAATGAAAAATAAAATCGCCTTGAGGATTTTCGCACATCGCTAAGTCCTCATCAATCAAATTAGGCTCAATATTCATTTTTTCATAAAGAAATTCTTCCCAAAAATGATTTTTTAAAGAAGCAAAACCAAGCGCTATCGCATGCTTGCACCAAGGTTCCTCTAAAGGACAATTACAAGTAGGCTTTGCGCCAGCTTTTGTAAACTTAATCCCTGTTTCATAATGAGATTTAAAATTGCCTTTTACCTTAGCTCTAACGATATTTTCATTAAACTTTAACTCTTCAACCATGCCCTTTTGATAGGTTTCATAGCCTCTTCGATACGAGCCCGGTTTAGAATTATCTTTAAGATATTTATTGTTAAAAGTGTACTTCACAATTACCTAATGACTTACTTATAATAGAAAAGCACGAAAATCTTAAAACCAAAAAGGTTGCTCCATCCAGTGCTAACATTTATAAGATAACATCACCAAGAAAAAAACGCAAGTACTATTTTAAATGATATGACATATTAACACTTGCTCTTGCATTAATAGTGCCGGGTTCAATCGTTTCAGAAGCAACAGCCCCTGATGATGCTGAATCCATGGCAAAATTAGATGAATATACTTTTCTTGCTACTTCATAATTTCCGGAAGATAAAGAACAATATGGATTTATACTTTTAACTTTATTTAGTGAAACACCAGAAGCATTTGCAACGTATTTTGCTCTATTTTGAGCCAAATTAATCGCCTCTGAAATCATCTCGTTGCAAATATCTTGAGAATTTTCAACAGAGAAATTTACACCAGATATATTTTTTACACCATGCTCCATTGCAAGATTAATAATTTCAGAAATTTTATCTAAATCTTTTAATTTTACTTCAAAACCATTTTGAACTTCATATTTTTGGAAAATTCTTATTTTATCTTTGTATGAATAAATGTTTCTTACGCTAAAAGCAATAGTTTTAATGCTTTCTTTTTCTGAAAGCTTAGTTTTAATAGCACTCATCGCTTCATTTACTATTTTATCATTTTTTTGTTTTAAATCGGCCAAATTAGTGCCAGAATTTTCAACATAAAAACGAATTTTAGCTGTATCGGGCGCAACCTCTCTATTTATGGAAGCATCAACTGAAATAACTGATTCTAAAATTTCAGAACTAAACACAGGAACAGAAATTAATGATAAAACCGCTATACTAAGTGCAAATTTCTTAAACATCTAAACCTCCATTGATTATTTCAAGTAATTCTTTTTCATTTAATATTTTTATACCTAATTCTTTGGCTTTTATTGCCTTAGAACCTGGGTTTTCGCCAACAACAACATAATTTGTATTCTTAGAAACAGAAGAAGGTGTCTTAGCTCCTAACTCTTTTAATTTTGCTTGAGCTTCATCTCTTGATAAAGTATCTAATGTCCCTGTTATAACAAAACTTAAACCTTTCAAGCGAAGCACTTGAGCGTTATTATATTTATTCTTGATTTTAACTCCCAAAGAGAGCATTTCATCAATCATTTGAATATTTTTTTCATTTGAAAAATATTCAACAATACTTTGAGCCATTTTATCGCCAATGCCATCTAAAGCTGATAAATCCTCATAAGAAGCTTTTTTTAGTGCATTTAAATCACTAAAACTTTGGGCCAAAATATCACTCGATTCTTTACCCACAAATCTTATACCCAAAGCATTTATAAATTTTGAAAAAGTAACATCTTTAGAAAAATTTATCGCATTTAAAAGATTATTTGCGGATTTATCTTTAATTAAATCAATTGTCAACAGCTCATCATAAGTTAATTTATATATATCAGCAGGATTTTTAATATAGCCTTTTTCAATTAATTTTTCAATAATACTATCGCCAAAACCATCAATATCCATAGCGCTTTTTGATACAAAATATTCAATTCTGCCTTTAATTTGAGCAGGACAATTTTCTTTATTTGGGCAATAAATTCCAACTTCGCCTTCAATTTCAACTAATTTTGTATTGCAAGATGGGCAATATTTTGGCAAAACAAGAGGCTTTGAATTATTTGTTTTTCTTGTTCTAACAACCTTTGGAATAATTTCAGCCGCCTTTTTAATTAAAACCTCATCGCCCAAAGAAACATCCAACCTTTGAATTTCATCAAAATTATACATTGAAGCACGTGAAACAACGCTTCCAGATAAATTAACAGGTCTTAAAATGGCAACAGGAGTAACAATTCCCGTTCTTCCAACCGAAAATTCGACATCTAACAATTCTGACCACACTTCTTCTGGCGGAAATTTAAACGCAGTTGCCCATTTTGGAGCTCTTGAAGTAAAACCAAGCTCATTTTGCTTCGCAATTGAATTTACTTTGATTACAACTCCATCTGTTGCCCAATTAAGAGTTTTTCGATACTCCGACATATCAATGCAGAATTGAATAACTTCATCTATATTTTTGCATTTCTTATAATCATTTGTCTTAAATCCAAGCGCTCTACATTTATCCATTGCATCAGAATGAGTTAATATTTTTTGGCTTTTATCAAAAATTGCACCATATACAAAAATTGATAAATCACGACTTGCAGTAATTTTAGGATCTAGCTGTCTTAGCGAACCAGCAGCAGCATTTCTTGGGTTTGCAAAAGGTTTTTGACCATTTTTTATTTGAATTTGATTTAATTTTTCAAATGAAGTTATAGGCATATATATTTCACCTCTAACTTCAACATCAACTTCATCAAACAATTTTAAAGGAATTGCTTTAATTGCTTTTAAATTATTTGTTATATCTTCGCCTATAACGCCATCTCCACGGGTTAAACCTTGAATAAATTTTCCTTTTTCATAAGTTAAGCTTACCGCTAAACCATCGATTTTCAATTCAGCAACTAACTCTATATCTGAATAATTTGCGCCCAAAAGACTCAATTGATTATTTTCAATTTCACCAACATCTTTTAAAACTCTATTATACCATTGCCTCAATTCTTCATCATTATTAGAATTATCAAGGCTATAGAGCCTATTTTTATGTTGTACTTGCGCAAATTTCTCGCTAATTCCGCCAACTCTTTGCGTAGGGCTATCTGGAGTAATTAAATGGGGATTTTTTTCTTCAAGTTCTTTTAATTCTCTAAAAAGCTTATCATACTCCCAATCTTCAAGAAAAGGGTTGTCTTCAACATAATATTTATATGCGTTTAACTCAATTGTTTTACGTAAATTTTTTATTCTATCTTGTACATCCATAAAACTTATTCTAATATAAACTTATGAGTATAATCAAATTGTTAAGTAAAAAAATAGATAGAACACTTTTTACAACGCCGTCACACTCTCAAAAAGCTTTATTTAACCAAAATTTTAACGGTTTTTATAGCCATGATTATTCTGAAATTGAAGGATTTGATAACCTTTCCAATCCTAAAAGCTCTATATTTTATGCACAATCAAAAACAGCAGAAATCTTAGATGCTAAAAAAACTTTTTTTATAACTCAAGGAGCAACAACAGCTGTTTTAGCAGCCATGAAAGCAATAATTGAGCCTGCTGACAAGGTTCTTGTTGCAAGAAATTGTCATAAATCGGTTTTTAGCGGACTTATTTTAACAGCAGGATATGTTGATTGGTTTATGCCTGAAACTGATGAAAATTGGGGCATTTATACACATATTGACCCAAATAAACTTGAAGCAACTTTGAGTCTTAATCAATATAAAATGTTTATAATGACCTCTCCAACTTATGAAGGCATTAATTCTGACATAGAAAAAATTGCAAAAATTTGCAAAAAATATGATACATATTTAATGGTAGATGAAGCACATGGCACTCTTAATAATTTTAGCGATAAATTATTTAAATCAGCAATAGCGCAAGGTGCAGATATAAGCGTTAATTCGCTTCATAAAACAGCTGGAGCGCTTAATCAATGTGCACTTTTAAATATAGGGCATAATATCCAAAAAATTGATATAGATATTTTTCAAAAATCTGTCAATTTATTTCATACTTCATCGCCTTCATACCCATTATTGGAAAATATAGAAAGTTGCATAAACTATTTAAGCTCTCAAGAAGGCAAAAATGAAATAAATAATCTTTTAGTTGAAATTGATAAATTTAAAAAAGATTTAACAAGATTTGGTGTTGAATTTTATGAAAATGAAAACCATGACCCGACTAAAATTTTAGTTCGAAAAGAAGGTATATCTGGTTTTGACTTATCAGATTTGATGTTTGATGAATACAATATCGAAGATGAATTAAATAACTCAATTGCATGCTTATATCTAGCAGGAATTGGAACAACAAAATCAAAACTAGAAAAACTAAAAAACGGATTAAAAAAAGTTATCACAAATCAATCGTATAAATTTGAAAAAGTTGATTTTCAGCCTTTTCCGCTCGTAAAAGTTCAACCTGTTGACACATTTAATCGTGATTATATTTACGTTAATAAAGATGAGGCATTGCTTAAAATTTCAAATAAAATGATTATGCCTTATCCGCCTGGAATTGGCTTATTATACCCAGGGGAAGCAATTCAAAAATGGCATTTAGATTATTTAAATAATGATGTAGAAATAATGGTGTAACGATGAAAAAAAGAGCTATTGTTATAGTAATAGATTCAATGGGTTGTGGAGCATTAGAGGACGCTAAAGAATACAATGATGATTTATCTTGTAACACTTTAGCTAATTTAGCACAAGCAACAGGCGGATTAAATGTTCCTAATTTAGAAAAACTTGGATTAGGAAACATTATCGATATAAAAGGTGTAAAAAAGACCAATGTACCCCAAGCAGATTTTGGCATATTAAAAATGAAATCAAAAGGAAAAGATACAACAACGGGTCATTGGGAGCTAATGGGGCTTGTTTTGGACAATCCTTTTAGAACATATACAAAATTTGATAATTTTATAATAAATGAATTTATCAAAAGAACAGGTTGCAAAGGAATTTTAGGAAATTATCCAGCATCAGGTACAAAAATCATAGAAGAATTAAACGATGAACATCAAAAAACAAAATATCCTATAATTTACACCTCAGCAGATAGCGTTTTTCAAGTTGCACTTGATATAGATTTAATTCCAACTGAAACACTATATGAATGGTGCAAAATTGCAAGGGAAATACTAAATGAACATAATTATGGCATTTCAAGGGTTATCGCTCGACCATATCAAGTTATAGATGGTAAACCCACTAGAATTGGCGGATTAAGACACGATTATTCAGTCGAGCCCCCAAAAGATACTTTATTAAATATTTTAGAAAAAAATGGCAAAAAAACACTTGGAATAGGCAAAATTTATGATATTTTCGTAGGTTCTGGAATAAGCGAAAAAATATTAACAAAAGGTAATACTGATGGCTTAAATAAAACACTCGATTCAATTAAAAATTCAACATCAGATTTAATTTTTACAAATTTAGTTGATACAGATATGCTCTATGGACACAGACGCGACGCTTTAGGCTATAAAAAAGCAATCGAAGAAATTGATTCATACATTCCAAGCTTTATAGAAAATACGACAAACGATGATATTTTAATAATTACCGCTGACCATGGCTGTGATCCTACTTTTAGAGGCACTGACCACACAAGAGAGATGGTTCCTTATTTAATGTATAGAAAAAATAATTGTGGCAAAAATATAGGTATAAAAGATTCATTCACTTTTGTTGCGGACACAATTAAAAATTATCTTCTATAATTCGCTTTCATAATCCAATTCCAAATTTTTAAAAAGCTCTGCCATGCTTATATCAAGCATGGCGCAAACTTCAACTAAAGTCGTAAATTTAGGGTCAACAAGTGCATTTTCAATTCTGCTCCAAGTTGCAGAGGTAACATTTCCTCTTAAAAAACAAAATTTATTTAATGATTGAGAATGCTCTAATCTCAATTTTTTTATACGTTTCGCCAATACAAGTAAATTATTTTTTTTAATTTGTTGCATATATGTAATGGTAATGTTATTATTTAAAAAAATCATTACACGTATGTAATAGTTAAGGAATAATATGAAAAAGATTTTTTATCTGGCGTTTTCGCTTGTCGAAATCGTTGTAGCATTAATTATAATTAGTGTCATAACAGCAGCTCTGGCACCTATCATAACTAAGAAATTAAAAAGCACAGGTATAACAATAGGTGGTGGAGATGGCGGAACATTACAAATGACATGCGATGAGTTTGGTCCGGAATGTGGTCTTTGTTATCCTGATAAATGTGTATCTTGCGTTAAATCATGTTTAGATACTCAAGCGCTGGATATTGCTCAATGTAAGTGCAAAGATTGCAATGATAGCATTGATATGTTTGGACCAAATTGTCTAAAGTGTGACATTTCAAATTGTTCAAAATGTATAACAAGTAATTTTGTTGATAGTGGGAAGTGTACAATATGTCCTGTTGGAAGTTATTGTGATGGTACAAGTAAAACAGTATGTCCAAATGGCAAATATACTGATGCAGAAGGTCAAACATCATGCAAAGATTGTGAAGCAGGATATTATTGCACAGGTGGCGAGAAAAAAGAGTGTAGTGCTGGTAAATATTCTGCAGCAAATAGTTCAAGTTGTACAATATGTCCTGTTGGATATTATTGCCCCGGGGTAAGTGATAAGATTTTATGCAGCACAAATAAATATCAACCTAATGAAGGTAAAGATAGTTGTCTAACATGTAATGCCGGAAGCTATGTATCAAATGATAGAACTCAGTGTTTAGTTTGTGAAGCAGGGTATAAATGTACAGGCGATGGATCAAAAGTAGCTTGTGGAGCAGGGACTTATCAACCATACACAGGTCAAACTACATGTATTGCATGTTCTGCCGGATACACATG
The DNA here is from genome assembly GCA_944325165.1 of Candidatus Gastranaerophilales bacterium. Classification (GTDB taxonomy): domain Bacteria; phylum Cyanobacteriota; class Vampirovibrionia; order Gastranaerophilales; family Gastranaerophilaceae; genus RUG14156. Next base: position 13,820 of record CALUZF010000009.1, on the reverse strand, counting down.
TTCCGGTTCAACTCAAACATATTGTGCAGCAGGAACATACGCATCATCAACAGGAGCAACAAGTTGTACAACATGTCCTAAGGGATATTATTGTACAGGCGGAACAAATAAGACAGCATGTGGTAGCGGAAAATACAATGATTTAACAGGACAAGGTGCATCAACTGCATGCAAGACATGTTCTTCTAAAACTGCAAATTGTGCTACATGTAACGCTACAACAGGAGTGTGTACAGGGTGTGTTAGCGGGTATGACTTAAAAAATGGTGTGTGCGAAACATCAAAATTCGAATTTACATACACTGGAGGATTTTTAGATACAGCAAACATAAGTGGCGCACAAAAAATATACCTATACACAGACGGAGTGTTTATACCGTCACAAACAATTAATGTAACACTATTTTTAGTAGGCGGAGGTGGTGGCGGAGGGGCTGACAACGGTGCAGGCGGAGGTGGTGGCTACACAAAGTACACCCCGTTTACATTAGTTGGCGGAAAAAGTTACAATGCAGCTATAGGCAATGGCGGAGCAGGTGGTACGCATACAAGCTCCGGCAATAATGGAGGTGCAACAACATTTGGCGACTATACTGTATCAGGAGGAGGTGGCGGTGGAGCTAAAGTAAACAATATCGGAGGAGCAGGCACAGGCAGAGGTGGCGGAACTTGTGATACCGGTGAAAATGGAATATTGTTCGACAACGAATGGTTCGGCGGAGGCGGCGGCGGAGGAGGATGTGGTTCTGGTTGGAATTATGATTCAAGACCAGGAGGAAATGGTGGCGGCGGTACAGGAGCGCCTGACAACCAAAAAGGCTCGCCCGGAGCCGATCATACAGGCGGCGGAGGCGGCGGTGGCGGAGGAGTATATTATGATGGCGGTGCTGGCGGCTCAGGTGTGGTTATCATCCTTGTAAACTAATTTTTCATGTTATTTTTAAACCATACAGGGGAAGATTACTCTTCCCCCTTTTCTTATGGTTTAAATAACATTGCAAACTATTCATTATCAACTATACATATAGAGCCATCAGAATTAAGCTCGCACAAAAAGTCTGATGATTTAATATATTTACCGTATTTATTTACAAAAATTGCTTCATCTGCAATAGTATCTCTGTTTGATTTATCAAAAGCCACATTGTCTAAATAAGCAAGAAATTTACCGTCTTTAAAGTGATAGCTTGAAGACCAAGTGCGCATATCATCAGATGAATTTTTAAAATCTTTGCAATATTCTATAAATGAGCCATTATGAAAACAAAATCTCTCTTCTGACAATTCGGAAGAATTAACAGAAGAAACACCACTACAATAACTTGTTAATTTATCGTTGTCAAAAAGATAAGCCTCTTGAGTTTTATCAAGAGCGCCATTATTAGGAGCAGAAACACCAACTAAACAAGATGTCAATTTTCCATTTGCAAAATTATAAACATTATCTACTGAATTGCCTTTAATATTTTTTGAAATATGAATTCTACCATTATAGAAATCGTATATATCGCGCTTATTATCATCAGAATAAAAAGTTACATCAAAATTTTTATGACCATAATATTTTATGCTTCTTATAGGAATTGATTCTTCATTAACTTCAACAAAAGTAAAAAGTTTTCCTAGAGGGGTAAATGAAGGTTTAATTATTAAATTATTACCATTATCAAGACTTACAACAAATTCACCAAAATTTTTATTAGCAATTGATAATGCACTTTGGGCATATTTAAATGCTTGTTTTGCAACTTTTAATTCATCATAAGCATTTTTTACAATTTCCTTTGAAGCTTCATAATGTTTACTTGCTTCATTTGACAACATAAAGGCTTGTAATTTATATGGCTTAACTTCATCATAGCTAAGCGCTTTACCTTTAAAGCTAACTGTGTCAAAGTTATTTTTCAAAATAGGATTATTTTTATAAGCAAAATTATTAGTATAATTAGTCTTATAAGTTTTTTGTGTTAATGCAACGGGTAATATTTTCATAAATCTCTCCAAATTTAATTACAAAAATAAAAAACACAAAAAGCGCAAAATTTGCGCTTTTTTATAAATTAAATAAAATAAATTATTTAACAACAATATTAACCAATTTATTAGGTACAACAATCACTTTAACAATTGTTTTGCCTTCAATAAATTCAGCTGTTTTTGGTGCAGATTTAGCCAAATTTTCCAATTCTTCATTAGATAAACCTTGGCTAACTTCCAATTTATCTTTGATTTTACCATTAACTTGTACAATCAAGGTAACTGATGAAGTTTTAGCTAAATTTTCATCAAATTTGGGCCATAAAAGAGCATGAATTGATTCTTTTGCGCCCAATTGAGAATAAATTTCCTCGCTCATAAATACACAAACAGGTGAAATTAATTTCAACAATGTCAAAAGACCAAAACTTAAAACATCATAATTAATTTCATTTTCGCATTTTGTGTATTCATAAATCGAGTTAGTTAATTCACGATATCTTGAAATAACAGTATTGAATTGAAACTCGTTTTCAATATCATGAGTAACTTTTTTAATTGCTATATGTACTTCACGAATAAAATTATCATCTTTTTTAGATAGATTATTTATATCAAAATTATAATTTAAATTAATTTTATCTTGATATTTTGAATATAAGCGATAAACTCTTGAAATGAACTTATAGCAACCTTCTACACCAGCATCAGTCCAATCAAAATCACGAGCCGGAGGTGAATCAGATAAAATGAATAATCTTGCAGTGTCTGCTCCATAATTTGCATATATTTCATCTGGATCTACTGTGTTTCCTTTTGATTTAGACATCTTTGAGCCATCTTTTAAAACCATACCTTGAGTTAAAAGATTTGAAAATGGCTCATCAAAATCCAATAATCCGATATCTCGCAAAGCTTTTGTGAAAAATCTTGAATATAATAAATGCAAAATAGCATGCTCAATACCGCCAATATATTGATCAACAGGCAACCATTTGTTAACTAATTCACGATTAAAACATTCTTTGTCGTTTCTTGCGTCAGCATATCTTAAATAATACCAGCTTGAGCACATAAATGTGTCCATTGTATCGGTATCTCGAGTTGCCTTTGCTCCGCATTTAGGACAAATTGTTTCTTTAAATGTCGGACTTGTTTCGATAGGTGATTTTCCTTTAACTGTAAAATCTACATCAGTAGGTAACATTACAGGTAAATTTTGCTCATCAACCGCAACTTCACCACAATGAGGACAATATACAATAGGAATAGGAGCACCCCAATATCTTTGGCGAGAAATTAGCCAATCACGAAGTCTATATTGGGTTTTAAAATCGCCAAATCCATTTTCTTTTGCATATTCAGTAATTTTATTTCTCGCTTCATTAGCGTTTAATCCGCTAAATTGGTCAGAATTAACCAAAGTGCCTTTTTCAATATAAGGTTCACCTTCCTTAAAACCAACGCCATCAATAACTTGAATCATTGGAAGATTATATTTTTTTGCAAACGCAAAATCTCTTTCATCATGGTAAGGAACAGCCATAACTGCACCTGTACCATAATCAACAAGAGCATAATCAGCAACCCATATAGGACAAACTCTTCCTGTAAAAGGATTGATAATATGAGTTCCTAAAGGAACGCCTGTTTTTGTTCTTTCAGTTGATAAACGCTCAATTTCAGACATTTTTTTAGCGTTTTCACGATATTTTTGAACCGCTTCAAAATTTTCTTTTGTTGTCAATTTTTCAATATCTTTATATTCTGGAGCTACAACTAAATAAGTAACACCATAAACAGTATCAGCTCTTGTTGTATAGACAGGAATTTCAACATCATCAAGTTCTTTTACTTTAAATTTTAAAATAGCACCGCTTGATTTTCCTATCCAATTTTCTTGCATTGTTTTAACATTATCACCCCAACCTTTTAAAAGATTTAAATCTTGTAAAAGTTCTTCAGAGTAATCTGTGATTTTCAAAAACCATTGAGACAAATTCTTTTTAGTTACTTCTGAATTACATCTCCAGCATTTGCCGTCTATAACTTGTTCATTAGCTAAAACAGTAGCACAATGTTCGCACCAATTAACAGGAGCAGTCTTTTTATAAGCAAGACCTTTTTTATAAAGTTGTAAAAACAACCATTGAGTCCATTTATAATATTCAGGTAAACAAGTTGTAACTTCTCTATCCCAATCAACAGACAAACCAAGCATTTTTAATTGTTTTGTCATATATTTTATATTATCTAATGTCCAAGTCTTTGGGTTAGCGCCATGTTGAATTGCAGCATTTTCAGCAGGTAAACCAAAGCTATCCCAGCCCATCGGATGTAAAACATTATATCCCTGAGCTCTTTTAAAGCGAGCGACAACATCAGTTATTGTATAGTTTCTAACATGACCCATGTGCAATTTTCCGGATGGATAAGGAAACATTGACAGAGCAAAATATTTAGGTTTATCTGAATTATCATCAGCTTTATAAGGTTTTGTTTCTTCCCAAACATCAAACCATTTCTTCTCAATTTGTTGCGGATAGTATTCTTTTTCTAGCATTTTTTATTCCTGTTCATTTATGATTTTAATTATGTCTTCAATATTTGATGATGTTTTATGTACAACAGCTTTAGAATGCTCAATTGCACATGTAGGGTCTTTTAGACCGTTGCCTGTTAATATACAAACAATTTTTGAACCCTCAATAATTTGGTTTTTAAGTTTAATTAAACCAGCAATGGAAGCAATAGAACCAGGCTCAGCAAAAACTCCCTCTGTTCTAGCTAAAAGCCTATATGCATTTAAAATTTCATCATCTGTTACCATATCAATAGTTCCATTTGATTCAACTTTAGCATTTAGCGCATATTGCCAACTTGCAGGATTACCTATTCTTATAGCTGTTGCAATGGTTTCGGGGTTATCTACTTTATGACCCAAAACAATAGGAGCAGCGCCGGAAGCTTGTATTCCCATCATCTTAGGCAATTTAGAAGATAAATTATTTTCTTTATATTCTTTATAACCTTTCCAATATGCGGTTATATTTCCTGCATTACCTACAGGAATAAAATGATAATCAGGAGCATCCCCAAGAGCGTCAACTATTTCAAATGCACCTGTTTTTTGACCTTCAATTCTATAAGGATTAACAGAATTTACCAATGTAATCGGATATTTAGAGCTGATTTGTCTAACTGCGTCCAATGCTTCATCAAAATTGCCATTAATAGCAATTACCTTTGCGCCATACATCATAGCTTGAGAAAGTTTTCCCATAGCAATATGTCCATCTGGAATTAGTACATAGCATTTTATTTTCGCTCTTGCTGCATAAGCTGCAGCAGAAGCCGAAGTATTGCCTGTTGAAGCACAGATAATTGCATTTGAGCCATCTTCAACAGCTTTTGTAACAGCCATTGTCATGCCTCTATCTTTAAAGCTTCCTGTTGGGTTTAAACCTTCATATTTAAGATAAATTTCAGCATTTAAACCGATAGCACGTGCAAAATTATCCGCTTTAATTAACGGCGTATTGCCTTCGCAAAGTGAAATTACAGGAGTAGAATCACTAACAGGCAAAAATTTTCTGTATTTTTCAATTAATCCTAGATATCTCATCTTACATTACCCTTATTCTATTTGTAACATGGATTTTATTTTCATTTTCGAGTTTATTAATCATACTGTTAATATCTTTTTCAAAACATTCTTCTGTAATTACAATAATAGTTGCATTATTATCTTCATTAATGCCTTTTTGAATTACACAAGAAATATTAATATTAAATTCAGCACAAGCGCAACCAATTTTACCTATCACACCTGGTTCACTTAACGCTAAAATTGAAAGATAATAACAATTTTTTGTATTGTCGACATTTATTTGATTTGCATATTCACTATGTCTGCAAACTGTCATAGGAAGAACATTTCCCTTATTTGCAATTTCTGATTTTATAGCTAAAATATCGCCTACAACAGAGCTTGCAGTTGGAAATTCGCCTGCCCCAGGGCCAACAAACATAACTTTATCAACAGGAAAACCGTTGAGCATTACCGCATTTGTGGCATTTTTAATATCTGATAAAGGATTGTTTTTAGACACAAGCATAGGATGAACACGTATATCCAAACCATCATCAGTTTTTTTAGCTTGGGCAATCAATTTTATTTTATAACCCAATTCGTCCGCTATATTGATATCTTGAGCAGAGATTTTTGTTATACCTTCACAATATATTTTATTTACATCAATTCTTTTACTAAAGACAATGTTTGCCAAAATTGCAATTTTATACATAGCGTCATACCCTTCAACATCGCCTGTAGGGTCGGTTTCAGCGTAGCCTAAACTTTGAGCTTTAGCAAGACAAACATCATAAGGAATGTTTTCTTCTTCCATTTTAGTTAAAATATAATTTGTTGTACCATTTAAAATACCTGCAACAGAGCTAAATTCATTAGCTGCAAGACTTGTTTTGATTGGCAGAATTAAAGGTATACCGCCAGCAACTGCAGCTTCATACAGAATAACAACGCCATTTTCACGAGCTATGTCGAACAATTGAGCACCATGACGAGCTAAAAGCTCTTTATTTGCTGTTACAATATGTTTTTTATTCCTAATTGCTTCAATTAAAACATCTAAAACAGCGCAACCGCCTGCAACTTCAACCACGATATCAATTTCAGGGTCACGAGCAATTTCAAATGAATCAGATGTTAAATTTTGAACTTCGACCTGTCTTTTTTTGTTAATGTTTTTTACGGATGCTTTAACAATTTCAATATCATCATATTTTGATAAAACTTTAACAACCCCGCATCCAACAGTTCCAAGACCGATAATCCCTATTTTAATTTTCTTATTTTCCATAGAAAAATAATAACACAAATTTATTTTTGTTGTACTATTATCATAAAAGTTAATGAAAAGAGGACTATATGATTAACGAAAAAGTTAGAGTTAGAATTGCACCGTCTCCATCTGGAAATTTACATATCGGAACTGCAAGAACAGCATTATTTAACTATTTATTTGCAAAGAAAATGGGCGGTGAATATGTTTTAAGAATAGAAGATACAGATTTAGACCGCTCATCAGAAGCATACAAACAAAATATATTTGATAGCTTAAAAGCTTTGGGTTTAACTTGGGACGAGGGTCCAGATATCGGCGGAAACTATGGTCCTTATAAACAATCAGAAAGATTTGATATATATCCAAAATATGCTCAAATGCTAATTGATAAAGGTTATGCTTATGAATGCTTCTGCTCAAACGAAGATTTAGATAAAGAACATGAAATAGCTGAAGCAAACAAAGTTCCTTATAAATATTCAAGAAAATGCTTAAATTTATCAGAAGAAGAAAAAGCGGCGCTAAAAGCAAAAGGAATCAAACCATCAATTAGATTTAAAGTTGATTATAAAGAGTTAGTATTTAATGATTTAGTAAAAGGTGAATTAAAGTTTGATACATCATTAATAGGCGATTTTGCAATTATGAAATCAAACGGGACTCCGACATATAATTTTGCTGTTGTTGTTGATGATATGCTTATGAAAATAACACACGTTATAAGAGGTGAAGACCATATTTCAAACACACCAAAACAAATTTTAATATATGAAGCACTTGGTGCTGAAGTTCCTCAATTTGGTCATTTAGGCATGATTTTAGCGCCGGATAGAAGTAAATTATCAAAAAGACACGGTGCAACCGCTGTTTCAGATTTTATCAAACAAGGCTATTTAACTGATGCATTATTAAATTTTGTTGCATTATTAGGCTGGGCACCATCTGATTCTCAAGAAATTAAAAATGTAGATGAAATTGCAGCAGACTTTAGAATTAATGAAATTTCAAGCTCTAATTCAATTTTTGAATATGAAAAATTAAATTGGATGAATGGTCAATATATTAAAAAAATGGATATTTCTAAATTAACTGATTTAGCGCTTCCATTTTTAGCAAAATATGACACTTCAAAATATTCAAGAAAACAACTAGAACATATTATTGAAGTAACAAGAGAACCTATAACATTATTATCAGAATTAGAAAATGATACTCAATATTTCTTTGAAAAGCCAAACTATGATGAAGTAAAAGAAATTTTAGATGGTGATGTTGCAAAATTAGTCCTTCCAAAATTCCTTCAGGAAGCAAAAACTTGGAATTTTGATAACGAGGAAGAAATCCACGATAAACTAGGCGAGCTTAGAACATATTTTAAAGAAAACCATGGCTATAAACCAAAAGAAACCATGTGGGCAATTCGCTCAGCTCTTACAGGAAGAACACGAGGCGCTGATATGGTTGCAACAATTCAAATCTTAGGAAAAGATGAAGTAATAAAAAGAATTGAAAATGTAATTTAAAAAAGCCCCAAAAGGGGCTTTTTTATTGAAACATTTCGCTGGATAAATATCTTGAAGCGCTATCTGGTAAAATTACTACAATATTTTTATCTTTATTTTCTTTTAATTTTGACAATTCAATAGCACCAAAAATTGCAGCTCCAGAAGAAATACCGCAAAATAAACCCTCTTTTTTAACTAATAATTTTGCATACCCAATTGCATCTTCATCACTTACGCAAATTACATCATCAATCAATTCGGGCCAATAATTATCGGGTACAAAATTAGCACCGATACCTTGAATTTTATGAAGATTGTTAAGACCTTTTGTTATCATAGGCGAACTTTTTGGTTCTATTCCAATGACTTTGATTTTTTTATTTTTCTCTTTTAAATACTTAGCAATACCGGAAACTGTTCCTCCTGTACCAATTCCTGCTACAAGATAATCAATTTTGCCATCCATTGATTTATAAATTTCACAAGCAGTTGTTTTATAATGTGTCAAAGGATTTGAAGGATTTTCAAATTGAGAAGGAATAAAAGAATTTTTTATTTCATTTTTAAGCTCCAGCGCTTTATCAATACTGCCTTGCATACCTTTATCGGCAGGAGTTAAAACAATATCAGCCCCATAAATAGATAAAATGTCACGTCTTTCTTTGCTCATGGATTCTGGCATGGTAAGAATTAATTTATTCCCTGTAATCGCGCAAACTAAAGCTAAACCAATACCTGTATTTCCGCTTGTAGGTTCAATTATAGTAGTTTTGTTATCAATTAAACCTGCTTTTTTAGCTTCCTGTATCATATTTAGCGCAACTCTATCTTTAATAGAACCTGCAGGATTAAAATATTCAACTTTTGCAAAAATATTTGCGCAACCGTCATTTAAAGAATTAATTTTGACTAAAGGAGTATTTCCAATAGTTTCAAGGATATTATTATAAACTTTCATTTACACCTCATTTCATTAATATTCTAGCATTTTTTCAAATAATTGTTAAGATTTGTAATAATTTTATAAAAAATCAAATTTTTTTTCAAAAAATAGGCGAACCTTTTTTATTAAACTTTTCCCATTTTACGGGATTTTTTGTTTTTTAGATGCATTTATCCTTTAAGACGGGTGAGAATTGGCAATCTTGATATATGAAATACAAAAGAATAAAATAATAAACAAGGAGTAAAATCATGATTGAGACAACATATAAAAATAAAACATACAAAATTGATAAAAAAAAGTTAATGCTTGTTCTAGAAAAATTAGCAAACAAAGAAATAAGCGAACAAGAAATAATTGAGCTTATGGAAAAATATAACCTAATGGATGAATATTTTCTTGAAAACATCAACAGTCTTTAGTAAGTCAATATCTATCTGTCATATATTACTTTACTTTTATACTTATCAAAAAATGAAATATAGTCTAAAGTTTTAATATCAATATAGACATCATAGCCTCGAAGTTTTTTCATGATATCTTCATCAAATTTTTCAAGACTTGCTTCAATAATTCGCTTTTGAGATTCTAAATAAAATTTTTCTTGCAATTCGTGAGCTGTAACAAACAATAAATAAGAATATGAAACATATTTATATTGTAAAAACGCATATTTTAAATTTTCATACAGGTTAGATAATTTTATATCTCTTTCCATTAAATCGATAATTTTAAATATATCAAATGATTTCTCGCCAAGATTATTCATAATATTATCTTGAGTCCTAACGTTATACATATAATATAAATTATTATTAACAATAATGGATTTTGCTCTTAGAAAAGTTTTAATATAAAACAATTGATCCTCAAAAATTAAACCGTAAGGAAAAGCAATATTGTTATTTTTTATAAAATCAGACCTATAAATTTTATTATAAGCAGCAAAATTCCCGCAAAATGGATTTGAAAAATCGGCAAAAGTATGAATATCATACAAAGAATTGTGATTTCTTACCTCAAGAACATTTAAAAAACAACTTAAAGCCAGATTATTGTCAGAGCTTAAAATCTTTGAAGCATTAAAATTATATATATCGATATCTTTATTTATTTTATCTAATACCTTGCAAAAATCATCATATAAAGCCAAAGACACCCAATCATCACAATCAATAAATGAAATATAATCGCCTAAAGAATTTTCTATACCAACATTTCTGGCACTAGATAAACCTTCATTATTTTTTGAAATTATTTTAAATCTTTTATCATTTTTTTTATATTCATTTAAAATAGAAAGCGAATTATCATTTGAACCATCGTCAACACAAATTATTTCCAAATCTTTATACGTTTGAAAAACAACTGAATTTAAGCATTTTCTTAAATATTTTTCTCCGTTATAAATAGGTATAATTACAGAAATCTTTGGCATACATCCCCTTTGATTTGAAATTATATTTTTCTATAAAATCAGCATATTTTAACTCAAATAAATCAGCATAAATTTGCTTTATCACTTTTATTTTATCTTGATTAAAATTTGAATAATCAAAATCAATAAACTCTTTTTTTAAACTGATATAATTTTTTTCAAAATCCTCATTTTTAGATTTTAATAGAACTCTTAGGCAATCTTCCATTTTTAAAATCAATAAAACATTTTTATATGTTTCATATTTTCCATATTTTTTAAATACTTTCTCTTGTAAATTGCGCTCTTGAATAATATCATCAACAAAATATGCTTCTTTATTTAAAATAAGCACATTTTTATCCTTATAAAAATAATATGGAACCCTATCAAAAGAAATTCTCTCTGCAAGTAAAAAAGCCTCACTTAACAATGGAATATCAGAATAAGATTTTTCATTTTGAAATTTTATTTTTTTTAAAAACTCAGATTTAAAAAATTTACCATAGATAGTTACAGGATTACACGCAAAAACATCCTTTGCGGCACAATCATTTCCAATATTATTAATAATATTTTGAAAATTATCAGAAGCTGTGCCAATATCAAAAACATTCCCTAAATTAAAATCACATTCAAAATAGACAAAATTAGAATATATAAAATCACTATTACTTGATTCTAAAGTCTTCTTTAACTCATTTAAGGTTAACAGTGAAATGGAATCAAAAGAATTTATAAAATATATATATTTACCCCTAGCCTCTTTTATTGCCTTTTTTCTTGCCTTGCGGAAATCTACATCGGAAAAGCACAAATATTTTATTCGAGAATCAAATTTTGAATAACTTTTTAAAAGATTAATTGCATCGTTATCTTTTGAAAAAACAACACATATAGCTTCAAAATCGGGGTATTTTTGCAAAATCAGAGAATCTAAACAAAAATTTAAATTCTTTCTATCCATCACATCTATTATTACAGAAATTCTTGGCATACTAATATGATATTTTCATATCGGCCAAAACACATAATACAAAAAGGTGATTTTAAACTATATAGCCCATCTAAAGCCTGCGCTTAAAGATACGCCATTTCTACCACCATTTTGCACCATGGCTTGCAAGAAACCTTGAAATCTATCTTTAAATTTCTTTTGAACACCTATACCGTATTGTACATAAGGTTTAATGCTCATTTCAGGCAAAACTACATCATTTGCCATAACTTTTGAATCAGCTATTATATTCCATACCATATTAACTCCAAGATATGGTTGCCAACCGTTTTCAAAGTTACTTATTAACTTAATACCAGGAGCTATTTGAATTGCATGCATTGGGTCAGATTTCATTTTTACGCCTGCTGAGTTAGTATAATCAAAAGTATTTACAAATGTATAAGATAATAATAGGTTAGGTTGCAATATTACTTTACCATTTTTAAATTCTAAATTGTAACCTATCTTATTACCTATACCGCTCATCAACATATTTAAATCATCACTACCGTACATATTTGTATTTTTAGCATGGTTTGCACCAACAGATATGGTTGTAGCATTAAAGAAATTACCTTTATAGAACGTTAATGTGCCACCTAATAAACCACCATTTAAAGTGGAATCTACGCCACTATATCTTTGACTTGCGCCATTATAGCCAATATAACCTGTTAGTACGCGTCCAAAACCGTGTTTAATTTTCTTTAATTTAGAATCAAAACCTACTAATGTTCCATAAGATATATTTGATACTTTAGGGCCATTTTTTAAGGGTATACTTTCAAATGATGTATAGGGTTTAACCCAAACTGAAGCATCATCATATTGAGAAAAGATTGGAGAAAATACTCCTGTGTTTATTGGAACTTCGCCAGAATATGCGTATTTGTTTTTGTTTTCTAAAGCTACTCTTTCCATGTATGGAATATTCATAAAGTTATCAGAGTGTTGAAAAGCATAGTTAAATGTTTGCATTTGAGTTGAATATGCACCTGCTAATGATACAGTTGATGGTGTTATTACTGCTGGGTTATAATCATTAGCTGATGAACCATTGCCTCTTGTGAAAGAGAATATACCGTTTGTATTATCATACCCAACATCATATTTATATATAGGAGAGTAAGCTATAGGATTTACACCTGTGTATTTAGTAGCAGAAGCAAGGTCTTTGTTGTCAGTAAATTGTATTAATGTTAAATCTTTATCAGCATCATTTAAAAGATTAATTAATGATACGTTTAAATTTGAATTAGGGTCGATATTATATGAATTAGCTTCTATTCTATCCATTTTTTCGTGAAGTAAATCAACATCAACTTGCATATTTGTTGTGCCGGATAAATTAAATTCATTTAGTTTAATTGAACCTGTTGAATTATTTAACATAGAAAGATTAGAATTGTATAAATCTAATGAATTAGATTGATTAAATACATCATCTCTACCAAGATAAATATTTGTATTATCAGAAACGATATTTGCATTAATTACATCGTTATTAAACACAACAGAACCTGTTGTATCACCTTGCAAAGATACTGTATATTGGTCTGATCTGATGATGTCAGTAGTACCATTGTAGTCAGATACGGTATAGCCACCATCGATAGTATCATTAATAATAAATATACCGTTATTTAAAGTGTTAAATGTAAGAGTTGGGAAAGTTGGAGCATGGTTTGAATATACAACAGTGCTTTCTCCTGTTGGCACTGAACCTAAATCAACAAATATTGCATTGTTAATTTTTCCTCTCTTATCTTGAGTATAGTTTCCGCTAAATATATTTGTATTATTATCAGCACTAAATGTTAAATCAGATGTTGTATAAATAGCACCACCTAATGCAATATAATCACTAGAATCTGCTGTAGCGAAATTATTGATAAAACTGCCAGATATATTGCCTATATAATTATGATTTGTAATAGCACCACCTGCAACACTATATTCACCACTAGCATGATTTGCAATAAAATCACCTGCTATATTTTCAATAGTAGCAATATTATTTATAGCACCACCACCAGAATAATTATCACCACTTACATAATTAGCTATAAAATTACTTTTGATATTTCCTATAGTACCGTTATTATATATA
>CALUZF010000008.1 GCA_944325165.1 Candidatus Gastranaerophilales bacterium | reverse complement strand
GCGACAAGCCCTTTGTATAATTTATTGGCTTGTGTTTTTATTTTTCTTTTAGTGTTTATTTTTGTTGCTGTTATGCCGATTGTAAGTGCTTTAATGTCTAGCGTTTGCGTGATGTTTTTGTATTTATTTTTCGCATTTTTTATGTATTACAACAAAATTGCTATAAGTTTGATTTTGCCTGAGCTTTTTGTGATCGTTGCGATAGCTTGCGCATATTCATATAGATATTTAATTGAAGATAATAAAAAATTAAAAATACAAAAAGCAATGGGAAAATATTTATCCCGTGAAGTTATGCAAAATGTGGTTGAAAATATTGATAATATTGAACTTGGTGGAAAAAGAGCAGATATCACTGTATTATTTGCAGATATCAGAAATTTTACCTCAATATCAGAAAAAATGGATGCAAGCTCAGTTACAATGATTTTAAATGAATATTTTAGTGCATTAGTTCCCATAATTGAAGAACATGGCGGTGTTTTAAATAAATTTATGGGAGATGCGGTGTTAGCTATATTTGGTGAACCAAAAAGAAATGATAATCATGCGCTAGCTGGTGTAAAATGTGCATATAAAATGCTAAAAAAAGTTAAACATCTTCAAGATAAATGGATTGACGAGGGTAAACCTAAAATTGAAATAGGAATAGGAATTTCATCCGGTGAAGCATTTATCGGCAACATTGGTTCTCAAGATAGGCTTGAATACACTGTTATAGGTGATACAGTGAATACTGCAAGCAGAATTGAAAATTATAATAAAGTATATAAAACTAATTTTTTAATTAGCGAAGAAACATATAATAGAGTAAAAAATCATGTTGATGTAATCACCATAAATAATGTTATGATAAGGGGAAAGGCGAGCAGAATGAATATTTATGAGGTAATTCGTCTGGTTGATTAGGGTTGATATTTGAGTTTTGATGAAGTATATGAAAAAATAAAACAAGCTGTAACGTTGGAGGTAAAATACCAATATATAGATTTTGACGGCAAAAAAAGCAATTTTTCAAAATTTATGATAAAAACTTTATATGATGTTTTAAAAAACATAAATAAGGTTGAAAAGCCAAATATTGCCCATTTAATTAATTTGTTTGAAAGTTATCATATAGATAGTGTTTATAATCGTAAATATACGATAGATAAAACTCTTGAAACATTTGCAAGATTAAGAAAACTAATTAAACCGAAAGAAAAAAAAGAACCAAAACCCGAGCAAAATTTTAGTGATGAAATTGAAGAAATAAATGTTGATTTTGTTAAAGGGGTTGGTCCTCAAATAGCTAAATTATTCAATAAAATCGGTATTTTTAAAGTAAAGGATTTAATTGAATATTATCCAAGAAAATACCTTGACTATTTAGGACAAAATAAGATCAAAGATTTAAAATTGGGCGAGCAGGTTTCTGTTTATGGCGAGATTGTTCGTGTTCATCACTATACAACGCCTAAGAAATTAACTATTTTTAATATTTACATTAAAGATACGACAGGGGTTTTATCCATAAATTTCTTTACTAAAACAAATAATAGAAAAATTATCGAACATTACAAACAAATGTATCCGCTAAATTCAATGGTTTTAGCTTTGGGCAAAGTTAAATTTGATGAATATAATTCAAGAATAACTCTAGATAAAGCAACAATTCAAGTTTTGGGAAAAGGTGCTGAAGTTGATATCAATAAAAATAATATTGTTCCTATATATACACTCTGCGAAGGCTTAAACCCCAGAACTTTAACAAATGCTATACAAAATGCGCTTATTAAATTTCAAGATAAAATTTATGAACCTTTACCGCAATATTTAATTGATAAATTTAAATTTATATCAAAAAAACAAGCTATTATTGATATGCACAAGCCTCATTCTATGGAAGAAATTGAAAATGCGAGAAAAAGGCTTGTTTTTGAAGAATTATTCTCAATGCAGTTAAATTTAGCGCTTTTAAGAAAAGAAAACAATAAAAATGAATCAATTAAGCTTGAAATAAAAGAAGGTGGACTTGTTGATAAATTTATAAAAAATCTTCCTTTTGAATTAACGAAAGGGCAAAAAAAAGCTATTGATGAAATTATAAAAGATTTAAATTCAACTTCTCCTATGCAAAGGCTTTTGCAAGGAGACGTAGGTTCTGGAAAAACCGTTGTTGCTTGTGTTGCGCTATTGTGCGCTATTGAAAATGGTTATCAAGGGGCTATTATGGCACCGACTGAAATTTTAGCCATACAACACTATAAGAATTTTTCATCTTGGCTTTTGCCTTTAGGGCTTAGCGTTGGTTTATTTGTTGGAAAAAATACTTCAAAAGCTAAAAAAGAGGCTAATTTAAATCTTAAAAATGGTCAAATCCATGTTGCGGTTGGAACCCATGCGCTAATTCAAGAAGGAGTTGAATTTAATAATCTCGGCGTTGTTGTGGTTGATGAACAACATAGATTTGGCGTAAAACAGAGAAATGCACTGTTAAATAAAGGAAAAATGCCTCAAATGCTTAATATGACAGCAACACCAATTCCAAGAACTCTAGCTTTAACTTTGCATGGGGATTTAGATGTTAGCGTTATAGATGAGCTGCCAAAAGGCAGAAAACCAATAATAACAACTCTTGGCGGGGTTCAAGAAAGAAAAAAAATCTATGAATTAATTAAAAAAGAAATTTTCTTTAAACATCAAGCCTATATTGTTTATCCTTTAATTGAAGAATCAGAAGCAATCAGCGCAAAAGCTGCAACCTTGGAAGCTCAAAAACTCCAAGAAGGAGAATTTAGCCAATATAAAATTGGTCTTTTACATGGCAAAATGACAGGTGATGAAAAAGATAAAGTAATGAATGATTTTAAAAATGGGCTTTATGATATTTTAGTTTCAACAACTGTTGTGGAAGTTGGGGTTGATAATCCTAATGCTACTGTTATAGTTATAGAAAACGCTGAGCGATTTGGCTTATCTCAATTGCACCAATTAAGAGGACGTGTAGGAAGAAGTGATAATCAATCATACTGTGCTTTGATTGCTCAAAATATGAGCCCAGAGGTTAAAAAACGTCTTGAAATTATGACAAGAACAAATGACGGTTTTATCATCTCTCAAAGAGATTTAGAATTAAGAGGCCCGGGGGAATTTTTAGGTACTCGACAATCGGGCTTGCCTGATTTTAAACTTGCAGATTTGGTGAATGATTCTGAAATATTAGAACATGCAAGAGTTTGCGCTATGGAATTTGTTGAAAAAGAGGATATAAATAACTATCCATATTTGAAAAATGAAGTTGAAGCAAACAATTTATTTAGAGGCTAATCTCTAACTAAATAAGTCCCTATATAATCGTAATCAAGGTCAATTTCTATTATTTTATATCCGCCTCGTTTAGAATAGTTTTCGGTGATTATATGATAAATTCCATCTTTTTCAATTTCTTTATTTATGCCATAGTGACCTGAAATTATAACTTTTACATTGTCATATTTTTTTAATAATTCATTATATTCTTCGGTTTTTGCTGTTTCAAGCCATTTGGAAGAATTTTCCAATAAAGGGAAATGTTGCAGGATAACAACTCTTTCTTTTTTGTTTTTTTCAAGAGTTTTTTCAAGCCAAACAAGCTCTTCTTTGTTGTAGTAACCGTTTGAAGATTTAAAATATTGTTTTGAGCCATCCATTACAACAAAAACATATCCGTTTTTTTTGAAAGTGTAGTTTGGTTTTCTGCTGTGAAAAAATTGTCCTCTTGCAATTTTTTTAAGATAATATTTTTTATCTATCCCGCCAGACGCATAAACATCTTTTGAACCTAGAAGCACATATGCTTTTTTATTTACTTTTTTTAAAAGATATACAAAAGTGTTTAGGTAATTGATATCAGCTTTTGCGATATTATTTCCGCCAAAAACAACAAAATCAACATCTTTGAACATATTGATTTCTTTAATTGTTTCTTGGAGTTTGTATGCATTTTTATCAGTTAAATCAATGTCTGTAATATGAATTAATTTAACTTCTTTTGAAAACCCGCTAAAACTTAGTAATAATAATGTTAAAATCAATAATTTATTTATAAATTTCATAAAAATAGAATAATATAAAAATATTTAAAAACCCATGGTTTATTTACAAAATGTTAAAATATTGATTTAAAAAATGGTAATTTCAATATATTCTTGTTACGATTGACCTACCCACAAAACAAGAAAGGGTTTATGGATTATGAGTAAATTACTAGCCTTATTTATGGCAATAGTCATGTGTTCAAGTCGCGCTTTTGCGTTAAATATCGACGCTTTTATCGATAATAAAGTTGCGCCTGTTACAGATTTTATTGCCAGCATTATTTTTTATCAAATTAACTTTTTTGGTACAAAAGTTCCTTTGATAATTTTTTGGATTTTAATTGCAGGTATATTTTTCACGATATACTTTAAAGGCATTTGTGTGTGGGGGTTTAAACATGCTATTGATATAGTTGCAAAACCAACTGAAAAACATGGTCATGGTTGTGGCGAAGTATCTTCATTTCAAGCCTTAGCTACTGCATTATCTGGTACAATAGGTATAGGTAGTATCGCAGGCGTTGCAATTTCAATTTCAATAGGAGGCCCTGGGGCTGCTTTTTGGATATTTACAGGCGCTCTTTTGGGTATGTCAATTAAATTTGTTGAAGCAACATTAGCTGTTAAATATAGAAGATTTAATGAAGATGGCTCTGTTTCTGGTGGGCCAATGCATTATATTGCTCATGGTTTAACAAGAAAAAAAATGCGCCCATTGGGTCAATTTTTATCTGTATTATTTGCAATATTATGTATCGGTGGCGGTATTACAGGCGGAAATATGATACAAATTAATCAAACTGTACACCAAATTATATTCATAACAGGCGGGCAAAATAGCTTTTTCCATGGATATGCTTGGATTTTAGGCTTAATTGCTGCAATTTTAATCGGCTTGGTTGTATTTGGCGGAATCAAAGGAATAGCTAGAGTAACAACTATTTTAACTCCTACAATGTGTGCTATGTATATTGTAGCTGGTCTAATTGTAATTTTTGCTAATTTTACGCATATTCCAAGTGCGCTAGCGCTAATTGTTCGTGAAGCTTTTCATCCTACTGCTGTTGCAGGCGGTGTTTTAGGAACAATAATAATCGGCTTAAGACGTTCTGTTCAATCAAATGAAGCAGGGACAGGTGCTGCTGCTATTGTTTATGCGGCAGCAAAAACAAAAGAACCTGTATCGCAAGGCTTTGTTGCTTTATTAGAAACATTTTTAACAGGTGTTCTTTGTTTATTTACATCTTTTGCTATCGTATTTTCGGGAGCTTGTACGCATGCTGCAAAACAAATTTCAGGTATCGAACTAGCTTCAAATGCTTTTCAATCGGTAATTCCTTTCTTCCCTGTGATTTTATCTTTAATTGCAGTTATGTTTGCAATGTCAACATTAATTTCTTGGGCATATTATGGTCAAAAAGCTTGGACATTCTTGTTTGGCGAAGGTAAAAAGCGTGTTATAGCGTTTAACTTAATATATTGTGCGTTTATTATTATAGGTTCTGTTATGAATGTTAAATCAATTATTGAAATAACAGATGCGATGATGATATCAATGTGTGTACCTAATATTATCGTTTTATATATATTATGTCCTGAGATCAAAAGGGATTTGGCTGATTATTGCAAAAGACATAATCTTTTTCAAAAATCCGCATAAGATAATTTAATACAAATAAAACCCTCTGAAGTAATGAATTTCAGAGGGTTTTTAGTAAAATTAAAATTAACTATTTAGCGATAATTTTATTAACTGCTTTAGTTAATCTTGATTTTTTTCTGGCAGCGGTATTTTTGTGTAAAATACCTTTTCCTGCTGCTTTATCGCACA
This sequence comes from Candidatus Gastranaerophilales bacterium, assembly GCA_944325165.1. Classification (GTDB taxonomy): domain Bacteria; phylum Cyanobacteriota; class Vampirovibrionia; order Gastranaerophilales; family Gastranaerophilaceae; genus RUG14156. Next base: position 25,915 of record CALUZF010000008.1, on the reverse strand, counting down.
ATTGATATACTTTTGATAATAAAGCGTTTAATTCTGATCTATCTTCGCTTGCTGCACAAGCTAAAACTTTTTTAACAGCAGTTTTGATAGATGTTTTGAAAGCAACGTTTCTTTCAGTGTTTCTTTGAGCGATAAGTACTCTTTTTTTTGCAGATTTAATATTTGCCATTTTTTTCTTCCTTTCACAAAAATAACTTACGTTATCTGCGAGGTTTGAGTGAGTACATATATAATACGCAAAAATAATTTTTTTTGCAAATTAAAAAACTCGCCCTGTTTTTCAAGAGCGAGCCTTACGGAGAGAAAAAAATTAAGTTGTTAACCTCCAAGCAATGATAGCGCTAATTGAGGTATTGTATTTGCATTTGCAAGTATTGCAACGTTATATTGTTGCATGATTTGCTGAGTCATCATATTTGTTGCTTCTTCAGCAATGTCGGTGTCTGTATATACGCTTTTTGCTGATTCTAGTGATTCAATTCTTGTTGTCATAGAGTCATAGGAGCTATTCATTCTATTTTCATAGGCGCCTAAAAGACCTCTTCTTGTTGATAATTCTGCTATTGCATCTTGAACTGTTCCTAAATATGCTCTACAATTAGCATTAGTAGGGTCGAAAGCTGAATCAAGACCTGTGGTTGTTGCGACATATTCTGTTCCGTCTTTTTCATAGTAATATTTTGTTTCTATGGTGCCATCTGCTTGAATCTCATCTTTTGGAATAATGATGTCGCCATTAGTAAGTTTTAGCGCATCAGGGTTTAAGTTGCCGGGTAATTTTGCGTTTAATGATTCAATGTGACAATCACTAAGGGCGCTTGATATATCAAGAATTGAAGTAGTTTCTTCATCCGGTCCCATTTGAACAACTATTGAATCAACGCTTCCATCAAGCATTGTTTTGCCGTTGAAATTTGTACTATCTGCAAGTCTATCGATTTCTTCTAGTCGTTCCATAATTTCTCTTGCGGAAGCTGTTCTTGAATTGATGTCGTTGGTATCGTTTGCCATATTAACCAATAAATCGTTAATTCTTTGGAAATGGTCGCCGATTGATACCATGCCATCTTCTGCAATTGCTAAAAAGCTTGTTGCGTTTTGAATGTTAGCTTGTGCTTGTTTAGAAGCTCTGATTAAAGCTTCCATGTTCTCTGAAATAACTAGTCCTGCAGCATCATCAGCGGCTTTGTTAATCTTTAAACCTGTTGATAATTTTTCCATTGTGTTGGTCAAGCTATCTGTTATACTGTTCAGATTAACTCGGGCTGTGTAGGATGCTATGTTTGTTCCTAAAGTGATAGCCATTTTTTTCTCTCCATCTAAATTCTGTTTTTAGTATCGTTTTTTCTTTTTCATACTTTAGTTTAAATTTCTCATACTTTAGTTATAGTTTTTTTATAAAACCCTTGATATACCTGCTTTTTAACTACTTTATTTATTTTTTAAAATATCCTCTATATGTATTAGAAAATCGTTATTTTGTGTTAAAATGTACTTGTTATGCCACATTTTTTAATCAAAAAAGAAGAAATAAAAAACGATATAATTGAGCTTAATGACAATGAGAATTTTTTTCATTTGACAAAAGTTTTAAGAATAAAGCCCAATCAGAAAGTTAAATTTATAGATGATGATAAAAATGTTTATTTGTGTGAGGTTTTTGAAGTTAATAAAAAAATCTTGAGTGCAAAAATTATTGAAAAAACTGTTTCTGATAGGGTTTTAGGAGTTAATATATCTCTTGTTCAATCAATTTTAGCATCAGATGCGCAAAATCTTTTGATAGCAAATGCTACTCAAACAGGAGTTAAGAAAATTTATCCTGTTATATCTGATAATGTTTCAACCTCACAAAATGCACTAAAAGGTAAAGTTGAAAAATGGAATAAAATTGCAACTGAAAATTTTAAACAATGCGAAAGAGCTGATATGGTTGAAATTGAGCAGATAAGCAATTTAGTGGAAGCTTTGTCTAAATTTAAAAAAGAAAATATTTTAATTTTTGCTGAAAAGTATGAAAATACAACCTTAAATGAGTGTTGTCTTGATTTAGATAAGAACTCTGAAATCGCAGTAGTAATAGGTCCAGAAGGCGGTTTTTCAGATAATGAATTTAATTATTTTATATCTCAAAATTATAAATTAATTACTTTAGGTAAAATGATATATAAAGCACCAAATGCAGTGGTTGCAGGAATATCTAATATAATTTCAAGGATTGAATGATGTTTTTAGATGAAGTTTTAGATTCTATTGATGAAATAATTAAAGGAAAAGATGTCTATCTTGTCGGCGGATATTTGAGAAATTATTTTTTAAATAAAGAAATTTCATTGGATAGAGATTTGGTTGTTTTGGATAATTCAAGAGCTTTGGCTTGTGAAATAGCTCAAAAATTAAATGGAACTTTTGTTGAGCTTGATTGTGAAAATGATATATATAGGGTGGTTTTAGAAGATAAAAAAAATTATTTTGATATATCAAAAGCGCTCAACAATAATCTTGAAGAAGATATAAAAAGACGTGATTTTACAATAAATTCAATATTTTATGATTTAAATAAAAAAGAAATAATTGATCCATTTAATGGTATTAAAGATATAGAAAATAAAATTTTAAGAACAGTTGATTTTAATAATTTTATTGATGACTCTTTAAGATTTTTGAGGTTATACAGGTTTAAATCTTTATTAGGATTTAATATTGATGATGAACTAGAAAAATTTGCTAAAGAAAAATTTTCTTTAATTGAAAATGTTGCAAAAGAGCGAATTAATTATGAAATAATTAAAATGTTTGAAGGTAAATATATTTGCGAAGCTCTTTTGGATATGTATGATAATGGCGTTTTAGAGATTATTTTTCCTTTTGTTAAAGAAATAAAAAGAGTGCCTTCAAATTCTCATCATCATCTTGATTTAATTCATCATTCAATAGAGACGGTTAAAAATATTGAAACAGATAACCCTCTATTAAAAATAGCAGCTTTTTATCATGACATTGGAAAGCCTGCAACATGGACGATTGAACCTATTGGCAGACATCGTTTTATTGGTCATGATATAAAAGGAGCGCAAATAGCCAAAAAAGAGCTTGAAGATTTAAAATTTTCAAATAAACAAGTGGCATATATAACAAGTATGATTAAATATCATATTTATCCTGCAAGTTTGATAAATTCTTCAGATAATAAAAAAGCATTTGCAAGATTTGTTAGAAAGCTTGGCGAAAATTCTCTTGATGTTATAGCTTTATCAAAAGCAGATAGATTATCAGCGCTTGGTGATGCTGTAAGTAAGGAGATGGTTGAAAAATCGCTCAATCATCTTGATGAATTGAAAAAATATTATGAATCAGTGAAAGATATTGCAAATTGCCCTAAAAGCTTGCTTGATGGTCGAGAAATTATGGAAATTTCAAATTTAAAACCGTCAAAAATAATTGGTGAAATTATTGAAGAACTAAAAGAATTGCAACTTATGGGCGAAATAAAAACAAAAGATGAAGCAATTTCTTATATAAAAAATAAAGCCGTTAAAGCAGACTTCAACGGCACTAAAATTAAACAATAGAGGAGAATAAGGAAAACTTCTCTTATTCGGCAGCGAATATTCTTGCTGCCATAGAATTTTTAACATCAGGCGCAAACATATTTGGAAATTCCGCTTCTATAATGTCTGCAACTTGATTAACTCCGTTGTCAAATTCTGCCATCATGGCTTTTTCAATTGCATCAGCTCGTTCTTGTCCTAAATTTTTTATTGCGTTTGCTATAAGTGCTTCTTCTGAAGTAGCTATTGAAATGAACGCAATATTTTGATTGCCAGATGCAGTTAGGCTGTCTATTAATGTTCTATCATTGTCATTGTTGTTTTGGTACTGTACATAATTTTGAGCTTGTTCTTCTTTTTCCGCTTTTCTTTCTCTATTGGCATTTCTTCCGCTTGAAGTTCCTATGTAGTATTCTCCAAATCTAACTTGATTAACGTCCATTGTCTTCTCCTTATTGTTTAATGCTTTATTGTCTTATGTAATTATTTACGGCGTATTTTCAATTAACTTTAGAGATTTATTCTTTTTTGTAACAAAAATTAATATTTATTTAATTAAAATTGCTTTTTAAATTTGAAAAATTGACATGCTATAATTTCACTATGAATGATTATATTGAAATTTATAAAGCAAATGAGCATAATTTAAATTCGGTTGATTTAAAAATTCCTAAAGGTGAATTAACTGTTTTTACAGGAGTTTCAGGCTCTGGTAAAAGCTCTTTAGCATTTGATACTATCTTTGCTGAAGGGCAAAGAAGATACGTTGAAAGCTTATCAGCCTATGCAAGACAATTTTTGGGTCAAATGGATAAGCCTGATGTAGAGCGAATTGATGGATTATCACCCGCTGTTTCAATTGATCAAAAATCAACTTCAAATAATCCTCGCTCAACAGTTGGAACAATTACTGAAATATATGATTATTTAAGACTTTTATATGCAAGAGTGGGAACCCCTCATTGTCCTAAGTGTGGCAGGGTTATTGTGCCTCAAACGATTGATGAGATAGTAGATAGGATATTATCTTTTGAAGAAGGCACTAAAATACAAATATTATCTCCAATAGTTAGAGCAAAAAAAGGTGAATATAAGCAAATGCTCTCAGCTCTTTTATCCGAAGGCTTTATGAGAGTTAGAATAGATGGTAAAATCTATAATTTAGAAGAGGATGAAATTGAATTAAACAAAACTCAAAAGCATACTATTGAGATAGTTGTAGATAGAATTATAGTAAAACAAAGTGCTAAATCTCGCATTTTTGATTCTGCTCAAACTGCACTGTTGCGTGCAGACGGGCTTATGGTTGTTAATAAATTAGAAGATAATTCAGATATTGTTTTCTCGCAAAATCTGGCATGTCCTAATTGCAATATAAGTTTTGAAGAATTAACTCCTCGATTGATGAGTTTTAATAATCCTTATGGCGCATGTCCTGTGTGTCATGGTATCGGTGCTCATTATGAAATTTCACCTGATTTGGTTGTACCGGATGACGAAAAATCCTTAGCGCAAGGCGCTATATATCCTTGGGCAAAGACAGCAAACCCATATTATTTGGATATTTTAAAAAGTGTTTGTGAACATTATAAAATTGATTTTGAAGCACCTTTTAAGTCTTTATCTCCTGCCCAAAAAGGAATAATTTTATACGGAAATGGCGATGAGAAAATTAAAATAACTTATGCTGATTTTGGCACAAAACATTATAGAACCCACGTTATGAGCTATCAAGGGGTAATTCCTTATTTAACTAAAAAATATGAATCAGATAGCGATTTAATCAGAGCAGAAATTGAAAAATACATGATAACTAATCCTTGTAAGGCTTGTGGCGGCGGAAGATTAAATTCTTTTGCTTTAAGTGTCAAGATAAATGATTTAAATATATTTGAATTTTGTTCAAAGTCAGTTTTGAAAGAATATGAGTTTATTCAAGAATTATATTTAACTTTGGATGAATTTAAATTAAAAATTGCTCGTCAAGTTTTAGATGAAATTAGAGCAAGGTTAAAATTCTTAATTGATGTGGGTTTAGGATATTTAACTCTTGCAAGAAGTGCAGGAACTCTATCGGGTGGCGAAGCTCAAAGAATTAGGCTTGCTACTCAAATAGGCTCTGGTTTATCGGGTGTTTTATATGTTTTAGATGAACCTTCAATTGGGCTCCATCAGCGTGATAATGATATGTTGATTTCAACATTGATGAAATTGAGAAATTTAGGCAATACTTTAATTGTGGTTGAACATGATGAAGATACCATGAATGCTGCTGATTTTATAGTGGATATTGGTCCTTACGCTGGTGTAAAAGGTGGAAATATCGTTGCATCTGGAACATTGGAAGATATTAAAAATTCACCAAAATCATTGACAGGTCAATATTTATCTCATAAGCTTGAAATTCCTATTCCTAAAAAAAGACGTGAGGGAAATGGCGAGTTTTTGGAAGTAAAAAATGCTCATAAAAATAATTTAAAAAATATTGATGTAAATATTCCTCTAGGTAAAATCGTTGCAATAACAGGGGTATCTGGCTCTGGTAAATCAACTTTAGTTAGCGATATTATATCAGAATACGCTCGTTTTGAACTTTTAAAGAATAAACCAAAACCACAAGGGGTGGATTTAATAAAAGGATTTAAAAATATTGATAAACTTGTTATAGTTGATCAATCTCCGATTGGAAGAACTCCAAGGTCTAACCCTGCAACGTATACGGAAGTTTTCACTCATATTCGAGAATTATTTGCGATGACTCCCGAAGCAAAAATGAGAGGATATAAACAAGGCAGATTTTCTTTTAATGTTAAAGGCGGAAGATGTGAAAAATGTTGTGGTGATGGCGTTTTGAAGATTGAAATGAACTTTTTATCTGATGTTTACGTTACATGTGATGTGTGCAAAGGAAAAAGGTATAATGAAGAAACGCTGGAGGTAAAATACAAAGGAAAAAGTATATCTGATGTCTTAGAAATGTCTGTAGGCGAGGCTTTAGAGTTTTTCAAGAATGTTCCAAAAATAGCAACAAGACTTCAAACCCTCTATGATGTAGGTTTGGATTATATAAAATTGGGTCAAAGCGCTACAACATTATCAGGTGGCGAAGCTCAAAGGGTGAAATTAGCTCTTGAATTAAATAAAAGAGCAACCGGAAAAACTTTATATGTTCTTGATGAACCCTCGGTGGGATTGCATTTTTATGATGTTGATAAATTAATGAAAATACTTCATCAACTTGCTGATAACGGTAATACGGTATTAATTATTGAACATAATATGGATATAATTAAATGCGCTGATTGGATAATTGATTTAGGTCCAGAAGGCGGAGATGGCGGTGGAGAAGTAGTATTCAAAGGAACACCCGAGCAGATAATAAAATCAAAAACAAGCTATACGGGTAAGTATTTGGCAAAATATTTATAGTATAATTATGAAAAAGGACGGACTGATGAAAAAAATATTATTGGCATTTATTGCTTTAACAACGATGACACTAAGTGCTTTAGCGGATGATAAAACAGATGTTTTAGAAACATTTGATAAATATGTAAAAGATGCAAATGCTTATTCTAATAATATTCCTAATTATTATGTTAAAAATGCTAAAATTGTCCGTGTGGTTAATAAAAAACAAGGCGGACAAGCAACTGTTATAGTTCCTTTTGATAGATATTTAAAAGAATTGGAAAGCCATGCTAAAGTGGCTAAAGTTGTTAATTATAAAAATACATATACAAATAGAAAAATAGAAAAAATAGGTAACGATTATAAAGTAAGTACTATAAGAATACCAAGAAACGATAAAACAGGACTTCCTGCTCATTTTATCTTTACTAAGGTAAATAATGGTTGGAAAATTAAAGAAGAAAGTATGCAAACTAATGTACAGACTTTCTTGAATGCAAAATAAATCAAAATGAGCCTAAATTAAGGCTCATTTTTTATAATTCCATATTCAATACCTTTTTTAATTATTATATCTGCTGCTCTATCAAGCTCGCAGTAAGCTAAATCTTTCATAACGCACAATCTTAATCTGCATTCTTTTCTTCTGACTGCAGGATATGTGACGATATTAACGTAAACTCCTTCGTATCTTAGCTCTTGGTATAATTGAAATAATTTTTCTTCATCATATATCATAACAGGAATTATGGCGCTTTGCGGATTTCCTGTCCTAAAACCTGCTTTATCAAGTTTTGCTTTTAGGTACTTTGTTTTTTCAAGAAGCTCTTTTCTTCCTGCCATATCTTTTTCAAAAAGATTAAAAACTTCTATTAAACCTGCCGTTGTACTTGCATTCAGTGCGGTTGAGAAAAAATATGTTCTTGAATAAATTCTTAAATATTGAACAATTTCTCTTCTTGCTGCGCAAAATCCGCCAATTCCCCCAGGGGCTTTAGATAGCATGGCTACATTTAAGTCAATTTTATCTAAAACATCGTAATAGCTGGCACTTCCTCTTCCTTTTTTGCCTACAACGCCGATGCCATGGGCATCATCAACCATAACTTTGCATTTGTATTTTTGAGCTAAATCTGTAATTTTATCGAGTCTAGCTATATCCCCATCCATTGAAAAGACGCCGTCTGTTATAATTAATCTTCCTGTTGTGGAATCGGGAATGTTATCTAAAATTTTTTCTAAATAACGCATGTTATTATGCGGATATATTTTAATTTGTGCGCCGGATAATCTGCAGCCATCCATAATAGAAGCGTGATTTGCACTATCGTTGATTATGATATCATTTTTAGAGCAAAGTGCTGAAATTATTCCTACATTTGCACCGTAACCAGATGGAAATAGTATAGAATCTTCGCAATTATAAAAATTGGCAATTTTATTTTCAAGAATTTTATGCAGTTCGCAAATTCCTGCATAATTAGATACTGCACCCATTCCAAGTCCATATTTTTCAAGAGCTTTTTTAGCAGAATTAATTACTCTTGGGTGATTTGCAATATTAAGATAAGAATTAGAACCAAGCATAATTACATCATGGCAAAAACCGTCTTTTTCTTTGATTTTTACAATCGAAGAAAGTTTATTAAGGCTCAACATTCCAAGCGCTTCATAGCCTGTTAAAGTGTCGCTTTTTAAGATTTTATCAACTCTTTTTGTTTTATCAAATAAATCTTCATTTTCTTTTGTTTCTATAAAATTTTCAAATTTAATGTCCTCGACTTGTGCTTCTGATATGCTCATTTTCCCTCTTTCTTTGATACAAATTAATGAAATTATTTCAAAAAAATAATTTTAATAAATTCGACAATAAGCTAATGTCGTGTTATCATAATTTTTTGAGGAGTATTAATATGGCTAAAACTTTTGAAGAAATGTGTTTAGGGGTTTATAAATCAATTACACCGTCTATGGTAAAAGCGATAGTCCCTATTATTGATTTAATTAGAAAATTATATAAAAAACCTCCTATTCCTCTAAGAGAAAAACTTTGTGAGATGAAATTGCCCGATTTTAGCGAAGATAAAGTTATTATGCTTCATGGGGTTTCTGTTGGCGAGGTTCAATCTTTAGAAAATTTGGTTAAAAAAATTAAGGAAGAATTTTTTGACTATAAGCTTGTAATTACAACAGGAACAGTTACAGGTCAGCAATTGGCTTATAAAAAATATGGTGAATTAGCAGATTTTATTACATATTTTCCTTTAGATGTTTATGAATCATGTGAGAAATTTATTGAAAAAATTAGTCCTAAAGTAGTTTTAATAGCTGAAACTGAATTGTGGCCTAATTTTGCGCTGTGTTGCAAGGAGCATGATGTACCTTTATATATAATAAACGGTAGAATTTCAGATAAATCCTATCCTTCTTATTTAAAAATAAGAAATTTCTTAAAATTAATCCTAGAAAATTATTCAGGAATTTTTTGCCAAAGCGAGCTTGATAAAGAAAGATTTATTCTGCTTGGTGCAAATTCAAAAACAACTTCTGTTATGAAAAATTTAAAATTTGAAATAGATAAAAAAGTTTGCGATGTTGACTTAAAAGCTGGAGATACTAAATTAATTATTGCAGGTTCAACCCATCCTAATGAAGAAGAAATAATTTTAAAAGCTTATAAACAATTAAGAACAAGGGTTTTGGATTTAAAACTTCTTATTGCTCCTCGTCATTTAACTCGTCTTGAAGAGGTTAAAAAGATTGTTAAAGATGCTGGTTTGAATTATGGACTTAGAACAAATAACGATACGTTTGAAAATAACAGCATAATAATTTTAGATACCTTAGGCGAATTATCCAAAATGTATGCTATTTCAGATATTGCATATATTGGGGGCAGTTTTAATAATACAGGCGGACATAACCCTCTTGAAGCAACAATTTATTCTAAACCTGTTATATCAGGGCCATCTATTAAAAATTTCAGAGATATTTACTCTATTTTACAGCGTGAAAAAGCTGCTTTTGTTGTAAATGATCAATGGGAATTATATAGAACACTTGAAAGATTGGTTTGTGATAATGAATATTGGGAAGATATCTCAAAAAATTGTGAGAGATGTTTTAAAAATAATCAAGGTGCGCTTGAATTTGTTGTCAAGAAATTAAAAGAGATTTTGCGCTAAAAAGGGGTTTTAAAAAACCCCTTTTTAATTTATTCTGTCGCAGTTTCTAGTTGCGTTGTTCTTATTGATTCATTTTTAGATTTTGATAATCCTTTTTCTTTGAATTTTTTAACTTGTCTGTCGAGTTTGTCGCATACTAAATCAATTGAAGCATACATGCTTTCTGCTTTTTCTTCTACTCGAATAGTTTCACCACCTATTTTACAGTTAATCTCTGCTATATGAGAATCACTAACGGAGGGGTTTTTAATAACTGATAATATAGCATCAATTGCATCAATTTGTTCATAATGTGCTGCAACTTTGCCTGCTTTTTCCTTGACGTAAGCTTTGATTGCATCGGTGATTTCGATGTTACGTCCGTTAACGTGAATGTGCATAGTTTTCTCCGTTTCTAGCGCAGATAATCTCCATCTCGCATTTATATATTATACCCTATTTTTTTCTTTTTTAAAACCGCAAAATGTTAAAAGTTAAATTATTTTACTTAATTTTTATTAAAAGTTATAGTATAATAAATTAGCAAAAAACTGAGGTAAGTATGGAAAAAACATTATTTAACAACGAAATCACAGGCATGAAAAATTATATCATGTTTGAAATAAAAGCCCGTCAAGTAGAATTAACACCTATGTTAAAGGCAAAAAATAGAGCTCCTATTGCATTGTCTATGGGTGCTCCTATTGACAGAATTCCTGAATATGCAATTCAGAAAACAATAGAATACATGCAAAATGATTCTCTACATACTTATTCAACGCCAAAAGGTGAGGTTCGCTTCTTAGAAGGCGTTTCAACTTATATGAAAAATAGATTTAATGTTGATATTAATCCTAAAAATCAAGTAGTGTCTTTAATTGGTTCAAAAGAAGGTTTATCAAATCTTATAAAAGCTCTTGTAAATCCTTGTGATGACCCTAAAGAACAAGATGTGATTTTGCTTCCTGCACCGGGGTATGCTTCATATACTCAAATGGTTCAAATTGCTAAAGGTCGAGCTTATGGTATTAAATTAACAAAAGAAAATAACTATCAACCGAATTTAGATGAAGTTTTAGAACAATATATAAAAGAAGGTAATGACCCTAAGAAAATTAAGGCATTGGTTATAAATTATCCTAATAATCCTTTAGGATGTACTTGTAGCTTGGATTATCTGCAACATTGTGTAGATTTTTGTAATAAGCATGGAATTCTTTTAATTTCTGATAGTGCTTATTGTGAAATGTACTATGATGAAGAATCTAAACCTCATTCAGCGCTTGAGTGCAAAGGTGCTATGGATTGTTGTATTGAGATGTATAGTTTTTCAAAATCTTATGCCATGACAGGTTGGCGTCTAGGCTGGGCTTGTGGAAATGAGCTTGCCGTTATGATGTTAGCAAGATATAAATCAACTGTTGATACAGGCATATTTAAGGTTCTTCAATACGTTGGCGCTGATTTATTGGAAAGCAAAGAAGGTCAAGACTACATAGATGCTCAAAATTTAAAATTTAAAAATAAAATTCAAAAATTTGTAGATGGTTTGAATTCTCTTGGCTATAAAATTAAAATGCCTAAAGCGACATTTTATTTGTGGCTTGAAATTCCTGAAAGATTTAAAGATTGTGAAGAATTTGCTTCTGAAATGTTAGAAAAATCAGGAATTGTTTTAGTTCCAGGCAGCGCTTTTGATAAAGATGCAAAAAGACATGTCAGAATATCAGTTGTAGATTCTGATGAGAAACTTGCCGAAGTTATAAGACGTATGAGAGAAGACGGATTTCAATTTGAAAAATAAATAACTTTAGATTTTTTTCAAAAAAGCGGTTAAAATTGTAATCATGAAGAAAATTTTTATAGCATTATTTATATTTTTAAATCTGTATTTAACTGCAATGGCTGATGTTATGCCGTATTATATCAATTCGCTTCGAAGATACGGCATAGGCTATACGAAAGTTAATAGCCCTCTTGTAATGAGAAGAGAAGCAAAAGCTGATGGTGAAATTTTAGAAGTTTTGAATTTTGACTATAAAAAAGAAGAAACGTTTTGTGAAAAAAATAAAGATAGATGTGAAATAGATGAAGTTTTTGCAGCCTATTCAAAATCAAAAAATTTAGCTTTTATGACAGCGCTCGATGAAACCGAAGGCTGGAGCTTGGTTTGTTTTAATCAAAGCGATAGACCCGTCTGCGGCTGGGTTGAAGAAAAAAATAATAAATTTTATAATTGGTCTGATTTTTTTAATATTTATGGTAAAAAATATGGCTTATATCTTTTTAAAGATTTGCAAAAACCCGATAAAGTATTATATTCAGCACCCACAAAGCAAACAAATTCACTTGGTTCTCTTGAAATGCCCAAGATGATTACTCCTTGGCTTATTCGTGGTAATTGGCTTTTAGTTAAAGTTGTTGATTTTCAAAATCAAATGAAAACAGGCTGGATAAACTTTAGAGGAAATGATGGAAAATTGAAGCTTTTTGTTAAATTTTAGCAAGGTTTGAAGAAAAATTCTGTTTGTGTTATTTTATTTCTGACAATAAATAAGGATTGACAATGGAAACTAAAGTTTTTTATCTAATACAAATTTTATCTGCAATAATGAGCATATTTTTAATTTTATTGCATTCGCCAAAAGGAGATGGCATGGCTTCAATCGGCGCTGCAAGCCAATTATTTGCTTCTCAAAAATCAACAGAAAAAGGCTTAAATAAAGTTACATATTTCTTTGTTGGTATTTTTGTTTTATCAACTTTTGTTTTGGGCTTTATTTTAAAATAAGAATAAGGAAAATATATGTTAAAAGTTGGAATCGTAGGTCTTCCCAATGTTGGAAAATCAACTTTGTTTAACGCTTTGACAAGCGCAAAGAATGCTCAAAGTGCAAATTATCCTTTTTGTACCATTGAGCCTAATGTTGGAGTTGTTAGCGTACCAGATGAAAGATTATATAAATTAAAAGATTTGGTTCATACAGATACTGTTATTCCTACTGCAATTGAGTTTGTAGATATTGCAGGGCTCGTGAAGGGTGCAAGTAAAGGTGAAGGTTTAGGAAATCAATTTTTGCATAATATCAGAGAAGTTGATGCTATTGTGCAGGTTGTAAGATGTTTTGATGATGTGAACACAATCCATGTAAACGGTAAAGTTGATCCTATTGATGATATTGAAACAATAAATATGGAGCTTGCGCTTGCTGATTTAGCTACTTTGGAAAATATTTCAAAACGTATTGCAAAGCAAGTTAAAGGGCAGGATAAAGAAGCTTTAATTCAAGATAGCGTTATTAAAAAATGCATGCCTTATTTAGAAAAAGGCAAATTTATTGATTCATCTGATTTTACGCCGGATGAAAAAAGAGCGTTGCATTTTTGTCATCTTTTGATGGCAAAGCCTGTTATATATTGTGCTAACGTTTCTGAAATGGATTTAAAAGAAGGAAATGAATATACAAAAAAAGTTCAAGAATTTGCAGGTTCTGACGCTCAAGTGGTATTAATTTGCGCTAATTTAGAAGAAGAGCTTGTTGATTTTGGTGAAGAAGAAGCTAAAAAATATTTATCTGAATTAGGAATTGAAAACTCCGGTATTGAGAGAATGATTAAGTCTGCTTACGATATTTTAAATTTAAGGACATATATTACAGCAGGCGAAAAAGAAGTTCGTGCTTGGACAATTACAAAAGGAACAAAAGCTCCTGCGGCAGCCGGCGTTATCCATAGTGATTTTGAAAAAGGTTTTATTAAAGCTGAAGTTGTGTCTTATGATGATTTTATAGAAGCTGGTTCTTGGGCTAACGCTAGAGAAAAAGGAACAGCTCGTCTTGAAGGCAAAGATTATGTTGTCCAAGATGGCGATATAATGCTTTTTAGATTTAATAATTAATTACAAACTTCTGTAATATTGAGCAGAATATCTCTGCCTTGGGGATATTCCATAGTTTTGTGTGCGTTGTATATTTGGATATTTATTGTAAGCGCTGGGATAGCGTATATTCCTTGTGGGGCTTTGATTATACATTCTTTGTCTTCTTATGGCATTATTTCTTTGATTTAAAAGTTGTTGTTGAATGCCTAAATATTGAGAATATTGATACTTGCCAAATTCTGCTTCTTCGGCTTGTGAAATTTGGCAAAAAAGTATAAATGAAGCAATTAAAAGAAATAATTTCATATCTTTAGTTTAATGTTTTTTAGGGTTTTGAAAACATTTGAATAAATGAATAAAATTTTTAGGCAATTTTTTTTTAAAAAATAACTTTATATAATTGAGAGGATGAATACATGAGAGAAGAATATTATAATTCTTACGATTTAAACGTAAGAGATAGGTTTTTGCAAATTAGAAGATTTTTATTTAGCGCTGTAATTTTATTAAGCGTGTTGAGTTTAGGATATTTTTTATTCTGGCTTGGCGCTATTTCAGATGAAATATTTTATGAATATGGCAAGGTTGTATTTGAGCCTTTAGCAAGCTTTTTAAATCTTGGCGATACATCGACTAATATTTATTTGAATACAAGTTTAATGCTTGTAGGCGCTATTGTTCCTGTTTCTATTTTTCAATATTTTCTTGATAAAACAGAAGAAGCAATGATTAATCAATATAAAATAAGCGAAGAAAAAAGAAGAAGAAAAGAAATTTTAGAAGAACAAAAAAGCTATATGGCTCGTTTTGATTCAATTCGAACTTATTCAATTTGTCTATCTATTGATTATGAAGGAATAAAAAATCCAATTTCAAAAGAAACTAAAGTTTATTTAAATAAAGCTGTTTATGAAAAAATTGCTCAAATTTTACAAAATATCGAGCATAATTCCAAAGTATCGAAAAGTGATGTTTTAATATTCACATCTCATAATTTTTATAATTATGATAATGTATACGATGTTTTATTAGATGGTTTATCTAAAATTAAATCAGGTATTGAGCAAAAATATAACTGTAAATTTATTCCAAGCATTACAACCGACGCATTTTCAAATAGTTTGAATGATACAAATATAAGAAAACAACATTTTGAAATTCAAAGCTTTAATTTTAAAAATAGAGCATTATCAACCGCAACATTTTCAAATAAATATAAACATTTAAAACATAATAAATATGCAGGTATTCCGATTGGAGAATATGCTTATTTTACGGATGAGAAAATGGGTACTTACGAGTTAAACGTAGTATATAAAAATTTAGCAAAAGCAATCAGTTAAGATTTAGTATTTTCAGAAATATAAGCGCAAAGTTTTTGCGCTATTTCTTTGCATTTTTCTTGGTCTGATAAAATCATTCTCATTTTATCGATTTTAATTTGCGTTCTATCGATTTTATTTTCGTTAGTTTTTAAATCTTTTTTATCCATAATTTTATTTTATTATTTTTTTGCGAAAAATGCCATGATTTTATCGACTAATCCGACATAATTTTCTTCTTTTCTTTCGATAACTTTGCCGTATTGTTCTGCTTTATCAAAGTTTCCTTCAGAATAATAAAATTCGGCTAAAATTTCTCGTGCTTGTTCGTCTTTATCTATTGCATAAACTTTTTCCCAATATTCAATAGCGACAAAGCGTTCCTTGTTTCTTTGGTATAAATTAGCCAATTCAATTAAAACAGTTTTATTATTAGGATTCTTTTGATAAGCATTATGAAATTCGACAATTGCTTCATCAAATTTTCCTTGTAATTTTTTGCAAAAGCCCCAATTTAAGTAGGAATTAAATTCATCATTCAATCCTTCATAAATTAAAGCTCTCATTTGAAAAGACACTGCATCGGGTGTGCCGAATTTTACGTAATTATCAATTTCATTAAGTGCTTCTTGATAATCTTCCAAATTGTATAGGTATTGAGCTTTAAGAACATGATAATTTTTCTTTTCAAAATCGTTTAATTTCGAATATTCGATTTTGTCCATCAATTCTTTAGCAAGGTCATTTTGTTCATCTTGAAGCAAGATTTTGATTTTTAACAATTCATCTTCAACAACTTCAAGAGCCATTTTAAAATCATTAGCTCTAAAATAAAGCTGAGCTAAAAGATTTCTCATAGTCGGGTCATTTTCAAAAATTTCATTTGCTTTTTTTGCAATAGAAATAGCGCTTTCTATGCTATCTTCTTTCATATATAAATCTACAAGCTCTAAATAAGCATCATAATCTTTTTCGTTATATTCTAATAATCTTAAAAATTCATCTATGGCTTTTAGGGTTTTATTGTCAACTTTATATAATCTTGCGAGTTTTCTTCTTGCATCAATATTTTCCATATTAATATCAAGTGCTTTTTTGGTATCATTTATGGCGTATTCCATTTTACCTTGCGCGATATTAACATTTGCTCTGGACAGATAATAATTAAATTTATCATCTAGCTCTAAATAAATATCCATAGTACAAGAAAGAGCTACCTCATCAGCAGGATTTAATTTAATTATTTCTTCATAAATTTTTAGTGCTTCTTCAAGTTGTCTTTCTTCGTATAATGTTGCCGCTTTTTGGTGTAAAGTTTCTAAATTAGCCATATTTTTCCTTTTTTCGTTTATTTTATCACAATTTTATATATCGGGACAATTGTTGTATTAATCTTTTTTATGTTTAATTCTTTTGAGTATTTTATTTTTGAATTAATACAAATTTCACTCAAATATAAAATAATATTTTTTCTTTTGTTTGTTTGAGATAAATAAAATTCTATTAAATCAATATCTTCCCTAATACCAAAATTTGAAACAATGACTCTGTCAGAGGGTATTTTTGGGTAATATTTAATATAATCTTTTCTATCAGGTATTATAAAATAACTCTCAAGATTATAGTTTTTGTAATCTAATGAAGAATATTTTGCCATTAAATCAATATTTGAAAATAAGTTGAAATTTTCATATTTTGGCATATTTACGGAAAATAAAAGTATAGTTGTAAAAATTAAAGGTTGATATTTTGTTTTAAAATCGATATTTAAAATTATTGCGCTATTTATTATTAAAAGCGGCAAAAATATGCAGAAATATCTTTCAAATAAGATGGGTTTAGTAAATATTGAAATTAAATAAGCAAAAATAAAAACTATTGAAATAGTTAAAACATTATAAATAAAAATCTCTTTTTGCCTATCTTTTAGTTTTTTGATTATAAAAATGGTAAAAATAACAGTTAATATAAAAAATATAATATTTCCAAAATAAAAAATGATGTGGTTATTTATGATATCTAAACTTGGTTTTTCAAGCCAAGTGTTAAAATTAGGGTCAAATGATTTTTTAAAAACAGTTATAAATAAATATGGAATGAGGCTTAAAAAGGCCAAAAAATTACATAAGATAAATTTTAGACTTTTCTTTTTGAAGATAAATAAACCTAAAATAAAATTTGCTAAACCATATAAAATGCAATAATAATGCGTGTTAAAAAGTAAAATTAAAGAAATTAAATATAAGAATAAATTTTTGTTTGAAGGGTTATTTTTTAGCTCTAAAAATCTCCAAAAACTAAATACAACAAGTATCATAGCTAAAATATAACATCTTATTTCATTTGATTCTAAAATGATAAAAATATTTATTGCATTTAAAAAAGAAGCAATGAGTGCGATTTTTTTATCTAAAACTTTTTTTAAAACAAAATAAACTAAATAAACCTCAAAAACCCCTAGAATAACAGCTAAAAATCTTATTGCAAAAATGCTCTTGTTAAAAAAATAAAGCCAAATATTTGAAAAAATAAAAAATAAAGGCGGGTTTCCGGGGTCTTGGAATATATTTTGAAGATTAAAATTTCTGCCTAAGTCAGATATAAAAGTTAGAACATACAATTCATCATTCCATAAAGGAATAAAATCTATATGAGATAATCTTAAAAATAGCGCTAAAAATAAAATAAGAAAAATCGGATGTTTAATTTTAAAGTCAAATCTTTTTTGATATTTAATAAGATAAATTAAAATTAAAATATAACTGATTAAATAGAAATACCAATTATAAAATATTCCTTCAAAATAAACTCCTAATTTTTGAATTAAGGTTTTATTATTATTCAAATTGATTTTTAGAGAATATTTATCTAAAAAATCTGTTTTGGTTATATTTTTTGTGTCAGTTTTTATTTCTTTATAATCGTTTGCTAAAAATAAATCTATTTTTTTGATATCGGATAGTGTCTTTTTGTCTGATAAAAATTCTATTTCATTAACTATTCCTTTGTAAAATAATTTGTTTTCTTGATTTAATTTGTAAGAATAAATATCATTTTCAAAATTCATTAAATCACAATTTTTATTAAAGCAAATATAGATTTCCTTATTTTTTGGCATTTCAATGTTAACTGCGATTTTATTAATGTCATTTTGAAAATAAAATATGCTAAAATGATGTCTTAAAAAAATAAGACTTAAAAAAAAGAATATAATTGCCAAAAATAAAATTATCTTACGCAATATACATGCTCGCTAAATCTTCACAATGTTTAAAACCACGAGCCAGAATATGTTTTGAAACAAGCTCGTTATTATATTTTATTATGCGATGTTCACTAAAGAATTTACCATCTTTATCAATGGTTAATTGTAGATAAACCGCATTTTTATCAGATGTCATTGATCTTCCTACTGAACCTGCGTTAATTATTGTTTTATTTGAATTTAAACTATATCCGCAAGGAATATGCGTATGACCGCATAAAATTAAATCTGCATCGGTGTCTTTTACTATTTCTTCAATTGTTTCAGGTAATAAATCTGGATAAATATTTTCACTTTGATTTCTTGGAGAGCCATGAACTAAATCAATTTTTAGGTTATTAACTATAACTCTTTTTTTCTCGGGCAGATTTTTTACAAAATCGATATATTTTTTATCTGTTATTTTTACATCTTCTTCTAATGAATAGCCCATGCAAGGGAATGCTTTTTTGGTATTTTCAATAATTTGAGAATTGCAATTTGCAACCATTTTATCGGTATTACCTTGAATTATTATAAAATTTTCTTTCATAGAATCTTTAAGCTCAAAAATTTTCTCGCAAACAAAATTTGGGTTATATCCCGCTAAAATTAAATCTCCAAGACAAAAAATCATATCGGGATTAAAGATTTTAATATCTTTTAAAACTTCTTCTAGCGCATCTTTGTTTGCGTGAATATCTGAAATAACAGCTATTTTCATTTTGCTTCTCCCTTTGAAAATAAATTTTATGTTATGATTTTACCATAAATTTTATACAGGAATATGCCATGGAAAAAATTAAAATTAAAATCGGAAATGTTGAAATAGGAGCAGGTGCGCCAATTTCAATTCAATCAATGACAAATACTAAAACAGACGATATAAAAGCAACCCTAAATCAAATAGAAAAGCTTGCAAATGAAGGTTGCGAGATTATTAGGCTTGCTGTTTTAAATAAAAATTGTGCTCAAGCGCTAAAAGAAATTGTTAAAAATTCGCCAATTCCAACGGTTGCTGATATTCATTTTGACTATAGATTAGCGCTGATGGCTATGGATAATGGAATTGATGCTCTTAGAATTAACCCCGGTAATATTGGCTCTATTGAGCATACTAAAAAAGTTGTTGAAATGGCAAAAAATACAAATACGCCTATAAGAATTGGAGTTAATGCCGGCTCATTAGAAAAAGATTTATATGAAAATAAAGAATTGTCACTTGAAGAAAAGATGGTAATTTCTGCTAAAAGACATATTAAAATCTTAGAAGATTTAGATTTTCATTTGATAAAAGTATCTTTGAAATCTTCTGATGTTATGACAACTATAAGAGCTTATCAAAAAATTTATAATGAAATTCCATATCCTTTGCATGTAGGGCTAACTGAAGCAGGGACGCTAAGGGGTGGGATTGTTAAATCTTCAATTGGAATAGGTGCTCTTTTAGCTCAAGGAATAGGGGATACTATAAGGGTATCTTTAACTGAAGATCCTATTGAAGAAGTAAAATTAGCTAAAGAAATTTTAAAAACATTAGGTTTAAGAAAGCAAGGAGTTAATTTTATTTCTTGTCCTACTTGTGGAAGGACTCAAATTGATTTAATCTCTTTAGCAAAAAAAGTTGAAGAAAAATTTTGTAATTTGGATTATCCAATTACAATTGCTACTATGGGTTGTCCTGTAAATGGCCCTAAAGAAGCAGCAGGTGCCGATTATGGTATAGCAGGAGCAATTGGTGAAGGCTATATTTTTAAAAAAGGCGAGATGATTAAAAAAGTTCCTCAAGAAATTTTGCTTGAAGAATTGGAAAAAATGATAAAACAAGATTTGAAAATTTAAGTAAAGAATTTTGTAAATTTTTTAATATAGTATATAATATTATCAAATGTTATTTTATAGGGGTTTATTATGAAAAGATTAATGACTTTATTAGTGTCAGGATTATTATTAACAAATATATCTATTGCTGCTATTGATGAAGTAAAAACTAGCGATGTAGATACGCTTAGAGCTCAAGGTTATTCTGAAAGCGCATTAAGAATTTTAGATACTGTTAAATATTACAATCAAGGAACAAGCGGAAAATATCAAAAACGTTTTATTGTACCTAAAGAACCAGGTGCATATCATCGTTTAAAGGTATACGTTGATCCTGTTCAAGAAGATGATTTATTTGGTGAACATCAAATTAACTTTACTAATAATTGGAATGGTGATGAAAATAGTTATTCAACTCAAAAAGTTGAGAATGGACCAATTGAAAATCTATAAAAACATTGATATTATTACTATGAATATAACTAAATAAGGAACAACGTAATTGGGCGTTGTTCTTTTTTCAAGTTTAGGGTTTGTTTTGGTTAGTTTTTTTGTATCATAACAACTTTTAATTATATTGAATGAATTTAGTATAATTAAAAGTTCAAAAAATAAGAAAGAAATCACAAAATAAGAGCCGATTTTATCAAATTCATATATTCCTTTTAATAGGCTGATATTGTTCATAAAGAAGCTTGTCGGTATTATATTGCAGTTTATTAAAATTAATATAGAAAATATGATACAAAAATTTTTGTTTTTGATAAATAAGCCTTTTAGAGAAAGTATATTAATTTTATCTGATTTTAGATTTATTTTTAGTATTGCAAACATTGAATATAGCGCAAAAGTTATGAATGCGGATATGAAAATTGTGTCTGTGATTAATTTCATATCTTGTAAGCAAAGAGCAGATATTATATAAAAAGCGCAACTTGTATATGTAATATTTGCCAAGAATTTAGTCAGATTTTTTGCTCGAAAAGCATTGATTGCAAAGCTAAAAGCACAGAATAGCGCAAAAAGAGAAAGTGTTATAAAAAATACTTTATTTGAAAAATCAATACCTTGGATAAATTTTATAAAAGCAATTACACCTAAATATGGCAAAAATCCAAAAAGCAAAATCGAATAAGGAAGATTATTTTTTGTATGGCGATTTAAACTGTAGTTATATATAGGAAAAATTCCTGCTTTAAATAATATTGTACAAGCTATGCAGACTTGGATTATTTCAAGTTGCAAATCTTCTTTTATGCCAAAAGATAAAAGGTAAAAAGAATAAAATAAAATACTTGCGCTTGCGCTCATCAATACGAAATCTACAGAGTATGTTTCATATTTTCTCAATCTCATGTTTGAAGCAAATTTATAGATGAAAAACGAACATATATCGAGGCATATAAAAGCCAAGATTCCATTTTCAATTTGTATTAGCATGCTTGAAATTAAAGCTGTGATTAGCAGGCATGAATTTATTATGCCTGCGCTAAAGCGTGCTTTTTTTGTTAGTTTGTAGGTGCATAGTATAAATAACCCAAAAAATAGATATATTAAGGATTTTGATAACATATAATTGCAGCAAAAAGAGATATCTCCGCCAAAAAAGCTAAAACCAATACTGCCAAAAGTTAACTTATTTGAAATGAATATGCCAAATGAAGCAAGCGAGCTTAAAATAAATAATCCAAATGTTGTTAAATCACAAAATTGCTTTATATTTTTTATTTTTCTTAGGAATAGAAAAGCAAAAAAGTTGATTATTATTCCAAATATGCAAAATATTTCACTTGCAAAATAGGATATCATTTCTATTTGATTTGTACTTAAAGTTTGTAAAAGTTTTTCCATTGATTCCTCTATAAATTTACATTTGATTTAATAAATATTGTGGATATATGCTTAATAGGATTATTGTTAGGGTTAAAATTATGCATATAATAATTTGATGGTTGCAAAAAGATGTTGAAGAAGTTGATTTTTCAATTGGTGCAATAAGAATTTTATACAAAACCCCAAAAGCACTTAGGGTTATTAAAAATAATCCTAAAATTAAAAAATAAGGAACAATATTTAGGATTATTCCATCATATTCTGTTGAAAAAATCATCATAAAACATATAAATGTTGCGCTATATAGCGCTAATAGCGGCACATTTGCAAAATTTAATATAGATATAGCGCAGAAAAATTGACTTAATCTTGATTTGTCGTTGATTTTTTTGAAATCTTCGAGCTCAAAAGTTTTAAATTTGTCTTGTAAAATCATAAATACAAAAGCGCAAAGACAATATGATATACATAAAACAAAAATAAAATATGTAAATGTGCTTATAGTATCGTCAACGAATGAAAATATTGAGAATATGCCTAAAATTATATTTGCACAAAATATATTTGATAAAAATTTGAGCAGATTTTTTTGTCTTAACGTTAAGATGGTAAAAATTATAAAATTAATCAGAAGATATATTGCTAAAATATCTTGGAATTGATAGAAAAGATAATCAAATGTATAATAACAATTTGAAAATAAGCAACATCCTAAAATTACTGCGCATATATTATTTAAGCAAAATATAAAAGGATTAATCCCTTGTGTTGTAATTAAATTTTTGCAATTAAAAGGAATTAAATTAAATAATCTTGAGATTAATATTACAAAACCAAAAAAGGCAAAGATAATTGCTAAATCGTCAATTTTATATATATTTTGAGATAAATTTGAAAAAGTAAAATCTATATCGTTTAACAGAAAATATCTTGCAAAATCTTTTATAATTAGAGCTGTTGAGATAAATAAAACAACTAAGCTATTTATTAATCTTAAGTTAATCGTATTTGTTTCTTTTTTTTCAAAAAATGAAATTGATAAAAAATATTCGATTATAAATATCCAAAATAATGAGATTAAAAATAAGAAAATGTTATCACATAGAATTAATAAATTTATAAGCCCTAATAATAAAAAGTTTGTCGAATAAAAAAGTCTATGTAGCTTTAAAATAAAGCTTTTGGATATTATCGAAAATATGAAAAACATAAAATTTGATAAGAATAATAAACATTGATTATGCCTTGTGAAATTAAAATCAAAGTTTAAAATTGAAAAATTTGTTTCTTGAAAACAAAAGAATACAATGCAAGTTATAATAAATTGAACAATAAAAAATGTTTTTGCAATCCTTCTTATATAAACAGGATTTTTTAAAAATACACTTATTGAAAGGATGAGCGCGAAAAAGAACGGTAAAATTGTATAAATTTTTAACATCTAAATCCTCCAAAAAGCGCTATGAATATGGCAATAAGAGCTATTATTGCAAAGATAATTAAAATACTTTTGATGCTTTTTATATTGTTTTTTCTTGATGTTTTTTTGACAAATATTTTGCATAAATAATCAAATAATTTAATGAATGGCACAAAAGCATTTTGTATGATTTTTTCATCGATTATTTCAAATAATTTTGATATTTTAGATGGTATTACCTCAAAAGCAATAATGTAGCTTTTTTCAAGTGCAAAACCTATTTGTTTATTTATTATTCTTTTTTTGAAATTAGTTTTATCTTTGATAAATAAAATCATTAAGATTAGTATTAAACCGAGATTTACACCAAGATATGATAAAATCGTATATTTTAAGCTAAAGTTTAAAAATAAAATTATAAAAATTGAATTAATTATGCTTGTTAAATAACCAAAAATTATTTTTATATTTCTTTCAAAAAGTATTTGAATTAATGAAATTAATATCGCAAAGCCAAGGAAAAAACCAAAATACAAAAGATATTGATTTGATAGTTCTAATAGTGGTATGAATTTTAAAAATAAAAATATACCTGTGATATTATTTGCTAAAGATATTGTCGAAAGATAAAAGATATTTGACGAATTTGCAAAGAAACTATAATAGCAGCTGAAAGGAAATATTATTAATCTTGTCATTATTCCGATTAAGAAAGATAAAGCCATAAGTTTAAATTCAATAGATGAGCTTATTCCATACATATAGCTTATTAAAAGATTTAATTCATCATATTTTAGAGAATTTGAAGATATATATCCTTGCGATAAAATTGAGTATTTAAATAAAATTAAACAACCCATTAAAAAGGATATATTTCCAATGTGGCTTATTGTGTGAAACCTTGTTATATTGAAATTTGCAGGAGTTTTAAATATATCAAAATAAGAAAAAACTAAGATTATTGCCGATTGAATAATTAATGTGAATATTCCTTGAAAAAGATTAATTGAAGCTAAAAAAGCATAGCTTAAGGAAGATAAGATATTAAGAAAAATATAAAATCTTTGCTTAGTAAAGATAAATTGTTTTTTCTTATCGAAATAAAATTTTGAATAAATTGAAATAATAAAAGCTAAAAATGATGTAAAAATTAAAAATAAAATATTTTCTTTATCGATTTCAAATCCAAAATTAAGTGAAAATTTTTCTATTGATAAAAATTCTAAATTACAGCTTGTAATTATATTGTTTTTAATTTGAAAATATATGAAAAGAAAAATAGCTAAAGATATTAGATTTATTAAACTTGAACCCCAGTTTAAAATTTTTTTATTAATAAATGAAAGACGAAGTCTTGAAATAAAAAGATAAAGTCCGAAAATTAACGGAACTAAAATCCCTAAAGCCTCAAGATTGCTAAAAATACTAATATCCATAGTTATATCTTATATATTTTTTAAGTTTTTGACAATAGAATATTTAATTTAGAATACTTTTGGACTAGAATTAAAATAATTGATAAATATGGAGAAGATTAAATTATGAAAATGTCAAAATTATTCGTGCAAACGCTTCGTGAATTTCCAAATGACGCTGAAGCAATATCACATAAATTATTAGTGAGAGCAGGTTTTATTAAAAAACTTGCAAATGGTATATATACCTACATGCCTCTAGCACAAAGAGTTTTGACAAAAATTTCTAATATAGTAAGAGAAGAAATGAATGCATCTGGCGCTCAAGAACTATTAATGCCATTTGTTCAACCGGCTGAAGTTTGGCAAAAATCAGGCAGATGGCAAGTTTACGGTAAAGAACTTTTAAGATGTAAAGATAGACACGATAATGATATGTGTTTAGCTCCTACTCATGAAGAAGTTATAACAAATGTTGTATCTGATGTTATTAATTCATATAAACAACTTCCCCTAAATGTTTATCAAATTCAATCTAAATTTAGAGATGAAATAAGACCTCGTTTCGGTTTATTAAGAGGTCGTGAATTCATTATGAAAGACGCTTATTCTTTCCATACTTCTCAAGAAGATTTAGAGCGTGAATATGAAGTTATGGCAAAAACATATACAAAAATATTTAATCGTTGCGGTTTAGAAACAAAAGCTGTTCAGTCTGATTCTGGCGCAATTGGTGGTTCTGTATCTCACGAATACATGGTTTTAGTCGATACTATGGTTGGTGAAAATGATGTATTTTATTGTGATAGTTGTGATTATAGCGCAAATTCTAATCATGCAATTTCAATTTTACC